>JBDTAG010000298.1:0-2928 GCA_039924745.1 Rhodoferax sp. | reverse complement strand
AGCGTGGTGGTAAACAACGCGGAAGGTTTCAGTGCAAAGGAGTTTGATGCCCAGTACCAGATCATCAAGCGCGGTCGAACCTGGGATTTGAGCCGTATTGACTTTGACAAACTGCGCCAGGACTTCGGCACTGCCACTTACAAAAACATTGAAATTGCCGACCTGCGTGGCTTCATTGCACGCAAGTTGGAATTGATGCTGGAGCAAAACAGCACGCGTGGCAGTTTCGCGCAGCGCTTTCAGGCCATCATCGATAACTACAACGCGGGCGGCTCATCTACCGAGCAGTACTTTGAGCAACTGGTGCAGTTCAGCCAGGACATGCGCGCCGAAGACGAACGGGCGACCCGCGAAGGTTTGTCAGAGGATGAGCTGGAGATATTTGACCTGCTACGCAAAGATGCCATGACGGCAGTAGAAACACAGAAAGCGAAATTGGCAGCCAAGGCATTGCTTCACAGGCTTTTGGAAGAACAGCCCAAAGTGTTGGTGCAAGACTGGTTCAAGACAGACCAAACCCGGCGGATTGTTCGCTCGGCGGTTGCCGAGGTTTTGGACCGCGAGTTGCCGGTGGAAAGCTATGACCGTGGCCTTTTTCAATCGACTTGCGATAACGTTTTTCATCTGGTTCTAGACCAGGCTGCGCAGGGCAGGAAGTGGACTGCCTGATTTGTGCCACACATGTTTACCCGCCGATCCCGAAGTGGCCTGGGTCGGTCTCACCGAAGACTTGGGCCTTGCGCCCAAGGCATCAAGGTCAAGAAGGGCCTGTTCCCCTGGACCGCATCCGGCCGTGTGATTGCCAATGGCCGCGACGAAGGCGTCACCAAGCTGCTGTTTGACGACTCACCCGAGGCCGACTGCCACGGCAAGATCCTGGGCGGCGACATGATCGGCGAGATTGCGCTGGCGATTGAGATGGGTGCGGATGCGGTGGATATCGGCAAGACGATTCATCCGCATCCGACGCTGGGTGAGAGCATTGGTATGGCAGCTGTACGAATGTGCCGCCGGCACGGAAGTAAATATCGGTAACTGACAATATTGCTATCAATTGAGTAGCTGGCCGCGCAAGTTGTACGAGGGCTGCGCGGCCTTTTTACTCACAATCCCACGTCGCAGTTCTACCATCAGCTTCATCGGGCTTGAGAGGCCATATTCAACACTGATATTTACAGTGTTCTGGATGAAATCGAAATCAAGCCCGAAGCCCCGCGCATCACCCACGCAGGCGCGCTATCGTTGTGGAAAGATGTGCGCAGAAGGCGGGGGAGGCAGTGACGATATCCGCCCGACGGGATAAGACTGTGGTGCGGAATGTCGCCGAAGTCTCGCGCTCGGCTTGTATCGTTCACGAAGCCTTGCAGTTTGAAAGCAGTAAACCGAACCGCCATTGAAAAAAGGCCTCGAAAGGCCTTTTTTATTATGGGGATGAACCCATTTGCTGCTTAGTAGCTGCTACGGCCACCGCCACCGCCATATCCGCCGCCACCACCACCGCCGCCATATCCACCACCGCCGCCGCCACCGCCGTAACCGCCGCCGCCAGAGCGACCGCCGCCACCACCACCGTAACCGCCGCCACCGCCTGAGCGTGGAGGACGGGCTTCCATTGGCTTGGCTTCATTGACGGTCAAAGCGCGGCCGTCGAATTGTTGACCGTTCATTGCATTGATGGCCGTTTGTGCTTGCGCATCATCGCCCATTTCAACAAAACCAAAACCTTTGGAGCGGCCAGTGTCGCGGTCCATCATGACCTTGGCGCTGGTTACGGTGCCGTGCGCGCCGAAATGTTGTTGCAGATCTTCGTCACGGAAGGAATAAGGCAGATTGCCCACGTAAAGTTTATTGCCCATGAAAGGACTCCTAAAAATAACTCAAAAACACGATGGAGTCCATAACCGACAACAACAAAGCAATAAAGACTTAGAGCAGACGCGAAACCGACATTCACCGTAGAACCTGTATTGCACATAGTTCGACAATACAGGCCAAATGTAACATCATGGAAGCGGATTGCGGATATTTCGTGAATTCTGCGTGGTTTATTTCTAAACCAGAACCCTTCACCCCAACGCTGGTAGCAGGTTGAACAGCAGCACCATGAGCAGGCCAACGATGGAAACGATGGACTGCACGACCGAGATGGTTTTGGTCGCCTCGCCCATGGTCATGCCAAAGGATTCCTTGACCATCCAGAAGCCGGCGTGGTTGGCGTAATTGAAAAATAACGATCCGCAACCGATGGACAGCGCCAACAAAGGCAGATTGAGACTGGCATCAATTCCGGCCAAAGGTGCCAGCAAACCCGCAGCGCCCACAATGCCCACCGTGGCCGACCCGGTAGACACCGACAGCAGCATCGCGATCAGCCAGCCCAAAAGTAGGGGCGGCAAAGCGAAGTGCTGGGTCATGTGCACGATAGCATCGCCGACCTTTGCGCTGGTCAGCACCTGCTGAAAGGCGCCACCACCGGCAATGATGAGGATGATCCCAACGATGGGTTTAAGACTCGTGCCGAGCGCGTCGCGCAGCTTGTCGGAGTTGCCGCCGCGTAGGTAGACCAAAGTGAACGCCGCAAACAGAACGCCCAGCAGCATGGCGATCAATGGATCACCGAGGAAGGCCGCGATATGCAACAGGCTGGAACCCTTGGGCAGCAGTGTCTCCGCCAGGGCGCGCACCAACATCAGCAATGCAGGCAGCAAGGCGGCAAAAACCCCGAGTCCGACCCCAGGCGGACGGCCTCTTGTTTCGTCCCTGGTGAGGGTGAACTGATCAAGCAAGGCATCATCGGGGCGCGTGGTCATGCGAGGCGTGATGAATGCGCCATAGAGTGGCCCCCCCAACACCATCGCCGGCAGAGCGGCCAAAAAACCATAGAGCATGGTCGGACCGACAGTCGTCTTCAAGGTGGCAATGGCCGTC
>JBDTAG010000297.1:0-6288 GCA_039924745.1 Rhodoferax sp. | reverse complement strand
CATTTTCTTTGCCTTTGCATTGATCTGGTTCTTGTACCGCACGCGGGCTGGCTTGGTGCTGCGCAGTGTGGGTGAGAGCCCAGAATCAGCCCACGCTCTGGGCTACCCCGTGCGTTGGATTCGTTTGGCGGCTGTCACCACAGGTGGGGCGTTGTGCGGTCTGGCAGGGGCCTATCTGTCCATCGTGTACACGCCGCTGTGGGTGGAAGGCATGGTGTCTGGCAAGGGTTGGATAGCGCTGGCGTTGACAACGTTCGCCACATGGCGACCAGCACGTGTATTGCTTGGTGCCTATCTGTTTGGAGGCACCATGATGCTGTCGTTCTTTTTGCAAAATATCGGGGTAGATTTTCCGCCACAATTTCTGAACATGCTGCCGTTTGTGGCGAACATTGTGGTGTTGGCTCTGATCTCGCGGGATAAGGGCTGGATTCGGATTAATATGCCTGCTTCCATGGGCAAGCCGTTTTACCCTGGCTCTTAGTTTCCTCAGCCTATTCGCTGATTTTTTCGCAACCTTCAAGTTTTAGAAAGAACTGATATGACAGATTTGCAAAAACGCAACCTATTCAAGATTGCAGCACTTACAGCAGTAGCCGGTGCTGCACTGGTTGGTTGCGGAAAGAAAGAAGAGCCTGTAGCGGTTGCACCGACGCCCGCTCCGGTGGCTTCGGCACCAGCGCCCAAAGCGGAGCCGCTAAAAATTGCCTTTGCGTATGTTGGCCCGGTGGGCGATGGTGGCTGGAGCTTTGCACACGACCGTGCGCGCCTGGCGCTGGAAAAGCAATTTGGCGACAAGATCAAAACCACCATGGTGGAGAGCGTGCCCGAATCGGCCGATGCCGAGCGCGTGATTCGTGATTTTGCAGCCCAGGGCAACAAGCTGATTTTCGGCACCACCTTTGGCTACATGGAACCCATGCTCAAGGTCGCCGCAGAGTTCAAGGACGTCAACTTCCAGCATGCGACGGGTTACAAAACGGCCGAAAACATGAGCACGTATGACAGCCGCACCTATGAGGGCGCGTACATGGCGGGCGTCATCGCGGGCAAGATGTCCAAGACCGGCACGCTGGGCGTGGTGGCCTCGGTGCCAATCCCTGAAGTGATCCGCAATATCAACAGTTTCACCCTGGGTGCTCAAAGCAGCAATCCCAAGATCAAGACCAAGGTTGTGTGGGTCAATGAGTGGTTCAATCCACCCAAAGAAACCGAAGCTGCTACCAGCTTGATCAATGGCGGTGCGGACGTGTTGTTCCAAAACACCGATTCTCCTGCCGTGCTGAAGACCGCACAAGAAAAGGGTAAACGCGCCTTTGGCTGGGATTCCGACATGACCGCTTATGGTCCCAAGGCGCACTTGGCATCGGCGGTCATCAACTGGGCTCCTTACTACATTAAGACGACCCAAGATGTGCTGGACGGCAAGAACGCGTCTACCCAAAGCTGGTGGGGCGTGAAGGAAGGCGCCATCGACTTAGTATCTATTGCAGATGACGTGCCAGCAGAGACTAAGGCAAAAATCGATGAGATCAAAGCAGGCCTGAAGGATGGCAGCTTCGTTATCTGGAAAGGCCCAATCTTGGACAACACCGGTAAGGTGCAGGTCGCCAAGGATGCGGTGGCAGACGATAAGTTTTTGGGAGGCCTGAGCTTTTATGTGAAGGGCGTGGAAGGGAAGATTCCTGGCTCTAAATAAGCCTCGCTAAACGGATGAAGGCCGCTTTCGAGCGGCCTTCCACTTTGCGTAAACCGTGTAATGCCCGCGCCGCATGTATCTCTTGCGCAACCGCAGTGTTCTCAGCGTTGGCCTTCAGGCGCACAGGCAAAACCGATGCGTCTTTGCCGGTGTTGATTGGCGGGTCCGATAGTGGCGGCCTGCAAGGCCTTGACTGCCACCGTGGTTAGGCTTGATGTGCCCATGCAGAGCGTTACGTACCCAGATTCAGACCACGACCGTAACAACCTCGCGCAGCGCAGTTCTTGGCCGCACAATTGAAACAGATGACATTGAAAATCCGAGAATGACCATGCAACACAAACCTGTATCCTCAGACCGCCTGCCCGAGCTGCTGCGCCGCATGCCCAAGGCCGAGCTGCATATGCATATCGAAGGCTCGCTAGAGCCCGAGCTGATGTTTGCACTGGCCAAGCGCAACAACGTGCCATTGCGTTTTTCCAACGAGCAGGCTCTGCGCGACGCCTATGTGTTCAACAACTTGCAAGAGTTTTTGGACATTTACCACGAGGGCACCATGGTGCTCAAGACCGAGCTGGACTTCTATGACATGACCTGCGCTTATATGGCGCGCGCGCAGGCAGACAATGTCTTGCACACCGAGATCTTCTTCGACACCCAAACCCACACCGGCCACGGCCTGAGCGCAGACACCGTCATCAACGGACTGCACCGCGCGTGCGCAGATGCACCCGCCAAGTTCGGCATGACCGCCTCGCTCATCCTGTGCTTCCTGCGCCATCTAAGCGAAGAAGAAGCCTTTGCTTGCCTTGAGGAAGCGCTGCCACTGCGCGACAAGATCGTCGGCATTGGCCTGGCATCCAGCGAAGTCGGCCATCCGCCGGAAAAGTTTGCAAAGGTCTATGCCCGCGCCAAGCAACTGGGCTTTCGCTTGGTGGCGCACGCCGGTGAAGAGGCGCCACCGGCCTACATCTGGAGCGCGCTGGACGTGCTGAAGGTGGAGCGCATAGACCACGGTGTGCAAGCCATACACGACGCCGCGCTGATGCAGCGCCTGGCCAAGGACCGCATACCGCTCACCGTGTGCCCCTTGAGCAATCTGAAGCTGCGCGTGTTCCCGACATTGCAGCAGCACACGCTCAAGCAAATGTTGGACGCCGGCATCATGGCCACCGCCAACTCCGATGACCCCGCCTACTTTGGCGGGTACATCAACGAGAACTTCACCCAGACTTTTGCGGCCCTAGGCATGACTTCCGCCCATGCTTACCAATTGGCGCGCAACAGCTTTGACGCCAGTTTCATAGACGCCAGCGTGCGCGACCGCTATGTGCAGCGGCTCGATGCGGTGTTTGAGACATTTGAATAGTTCGCCGCCCACCCCCGCTGCTCTATACACCTACCCCTCGAAAAGGCGACACCATGAGAAGAAAACTATTGCTGACTTTCAGGATGTTTCCGGCCCTGTTACTCCCCATTTTTTGGGGCTGCGCAACGGCTCCACAGCCGGCACCCCCAGCGGCCGACCAGAAGCCTATCGTCGTCCAAAAGCTCGTTCAAAGTACCAAGAGCTGGGATGGGGCGCCGTTGCCGGCCTACCCGACGACGCAACCGGAGGTCACGATCCTGCGGATCTCCATTGCGCCTGGTGCCAAGCTTCCTTTTCACCACCATCCGGTCATCAATGCTGGCGTATTGTTGAAGGGGCAGTTGACTGTCGTGACGGTAAATGGCGCAACGCTGCACCTGAAAGCCGGCGACCCCATCGTCGAGACCGTCAATATGGTGCATTACGGCGTCAATGACGGACCGGTGCCTGCAGAGATCATTGTGGTGTACGCCGGTACGCCGGACCACCCGATAACGGTTATCGATAAGCCCTGACAGGTGGATTGCTGCACGTTTTTACACACATGTATCGCAATCCTTTGTAACATTACATTTTGTTAACTTGGGAGACAACGCATGAAAACTATCGTTCTATTTTTTGCCCTGTTGAGTATTTTTGGACCAGCACACGCAGCCAAGGCCTGTGAAGAGCTGAAATCAGAAATTGCCAGCAAACTGGACGGCAAAGGCGTGAAGGGCTATGAGCTAAGCATTGTCGAAAGCGATAAGGATGGCGAAGCCAAGGTGGTTGGTAGCTGCGACGGCGGCAAGCAGAAGATCGTTTACTCCAAAAAGTAAGCCGGCGTTGATCAGAGCAGAAAGTTAGCCCGGACGTCTTCCACTGCGCAGGTAGGAGTCCAGCTTTGTAGGGTCACCGTCAGAGCTTGGCGGCAAAGTAGGTCACTCTGCAATAAGGCTTATGGCCGGTGGCGTATGGCGCTGGTGGGCGCTCCCGTTTAAGCTTGCCACCATGAAAGCTTATCGCGCCTCCATCCTTTGGTTTGCCCCGCCCGGCGAGGGCCCTGTTCGTGCGATGTTTGAGGAGGATGGCCTGCTGGTCGTCGGCGCCAATGCCGCTGGTACGCAAGTGGTACAGGCCGTGGGCGCACACCGCGACTTGGCGGCGCAGTTCGCAGACGTGGAGGTTATGCATTTCCCAGGGCGCATCATTGCCCCCGGCTTTGTGGACATGCACATCCACTATCCGCAGACGAACATCATCGGTTCACCCGCAGACGGATTGTTGCCGTGGCTGGAGAACTACACATTCCCTGAAGAAAAACGGTTCGCCGCCCTCGAATACAGTGCGCAAGCAGCTAGCTTTTTTGTAGCGGAGCTGTTGCGCAATGGTGTGACTACGGCCCTCACGTTTGCAACATCGCACACCCAATCGGTCAACGCCCTATTCACAGAAGCCCAGGCCCAGCGCATGCGCATCATCACCGGCTTGTGTCTGATGGACCGCAATGCGCCAGCCGATTTGCTAAACAGCGCTTCCGCCGATGGCAGCGTCAACGCCACCGAGCAAAGCCTGCGCGATACCGAGGCGCTGATCCAGTGTTGGCACGGCAAAGACCGTTTGGGCTATGCGATCACGCCGCGCTTTGCACCCACCTGCACGGATGCGCAGTTGCGCGGAGCGGGCGACCTGGCCAAGCAGTACCCAGATGTCTGGATACAGTCCCACGTGGCGGAGAACAAGGACGAGGTCACCTGGGCGCGCGAGTTGTTCCCCCAATCGCGCAGCTATTTGGCCACGTACGACGATTTTGGTCTGATGCGCCAGCGCGCCATCTATGCCCATTGCATCCACTTTGACGACGCGGACCGGGCGCTGATGCGCGAGACTGGCTCGGCAGCGGCCATCAGCCCGACCAGCAACCTGTTTCTGGGCAGCGGGTTTTTTGACTACGCAGCGGCCGACCGGGTGGGCTTTCAGTATGGCTTGGCCAGTGACGTGGGTGGCGGTACTTCGTTTAGCCCGTTTCACACCATGTTGGGCGCCTACTACGTGGGGCGCGAAGGGCAAACCAAGCAAGGTTTGTCGCTGCATCCACAGCACTTGTGGTGGCAGCATACGGCCGGCGCAGCGCGGGCTTTGGGCCTGGAAGGCGTGGTAGGCAACCTTTTGCCGGGCTGTGAGGCCGATTTTGTCGTGTTGAACCCGAAAGCCACGCCGCTGTTGGCGCGCAAGACTTCGCAGGCTGCCAATCTGGATGAATTGTTGTTTTCGATGATTGTGTTGGGGGATGATCGCTTGGTCGAAAAGACAGTTGTTGCTTAAGCAATTTGAGGCTCTAGCCCTCGTAGTAAATGGGTATGCAGCTATAAATATAATAGCGTCGTGTTTTATCCAGACATCGTTGCAGCGGGCTGGCAGGCACCAAATACAATCAGGCTCAATTTAGGAGCCAACCCCCATGAGCATCAAAAGCGACAAGTGGATTCGCCACATGGCTGAAACGACCGGCATGATCGAACCGTTTGAGCCGGGCCAGATCCGCCAGGCTGATGGCAAGAAGATCATCAGCTACGGCACCAGCAGTTACGGCTACGACATCCGTTGCGCACCTGAGTTCAAGGTGTTCACCAACATCCACAGCACCGTGGTGGACCCCAAGAACTTTGACGAAAAGAGTTTTGTCGATTTCAACGACGACGTTTGCATCATCCCGCCCAACAGCTTTGCGCTGGCCCGCACTCTGGAGTACTTCCGCATTCCGCGCAATGTGCTGACCATTTGCCTGGGTAAAAGCACCTATGCGCGTTGCGGCATCATTGTCAACGTGACACCGTTCGAGCCAGAGTGGGAAGGCTATGTGACGCTGGAGTTTTCCAACACCACGCCGCTGCCTGCCAAGATCTACGCCGGTGAAGGTTGCGCTCAGGTGTTGTTCTTCGAAAGCGACAAGGACGACGTCTGCGAGGTCAGCTATAAAGACCGTGGCGGTAAATACCAAGGCCAGGTCGGCGTGACGTTGCCCAAAGCTTAACGACTAATAGACATTTCGCCAGACAAACCACATCAGGAGATCCAATATGAAATGGGAAGGCAACCGCGAATCCGACAATGTGGAAGACCGCCGGGATGAAGGCGGTAGCTCGGGCGGGGGTGGCATCGGTGGGCGCCATATTGGCATTGGTTCCATCGTGATTGCATTGGCAGCATCCTATTTCTTTGGGGTGAACCCGATGACCGT
>JBDTAG010000296.1:0-3537 GCA_039924745.1 Rhodoferax sp. | reverse complement strand
CCTTCAAAGAGCAGATTGGCACCGTGGTGGTGGGCTTCGTTCAGCTCACGGGATACGTCTGCCATCATGGGTTTGAGTAATTCAGCGTGGCGCATGGCTTCTGCATACACGGGTTCAAACAACACCTTGCCGTCAGCCATGTAAGGCGCCAGCGTAGGGCCGAAATCAAACGCAGCAGAACCCAAATAGGTGGTCAGCACGTGGTTGTGCAAGTCCAGCAACTCGCGCAGCTTGCTGGCAAAGCGCTCGGGGTATTTCAGATCTTGCACGCGCAGCGCACGGCGAGCGATCTTGTCTTCGTAAGCTGGACCAATGCCGCGACCGGTAGTGCCGATTTTCGCATTGCCCCCTTTTTCACGCGCGGCCTCACGGGCGACGTCCAATGCAGCGTGGAACGGCAAAATCAAAGGACATGCCTCGCTGATGCGCAAACGTGAACGAAGCTCGATGCCGACTTTTTCCAGGCCTTCTATTTCTTCAAACAACTTGGCTGCAGAAAGCACCACGCCATTGCCAATGTAGCATTTGACGCCAGGACGCATGATGCCGCTGGGTATCAGGTGCAAGGCCGTTTTGACGCCATTGATGACCAGCGTGTGGCCGGCATTGTGGCCTCCCTGGAACCGAACCACGCCTTGGGCGCTCTCAGTAAGCCAGTCGACAAGTTTGCCCTTGCCTTCATCGCCCCATTGCGTGCCGACTACGACGACGTTGCGTCCTTTGGTGGTGTTCATTTGGATGGTTCTCCGATAACTTTTACAAGCCATTGGCCAGCAGACTGTTGTTGCAGTTCACGGTCACAATGGAATTCATCGACTTCGCTTTCATGGCCGGGCAATACGCAGACCACGGTTTCCCCCTGTCGGCGCAACGTTGCAATTGCCGCACGCAACTCGGCGGCCTGGCCCCACGGCGCGCGGATAGCTGCACGCAAAGGGCGTTCTGCTGCCACGGCAGTCAGCGCCTTGATATCAAGGCTAAAACCCACGGCCGGGCGCTTGCGCCCAAACACCAGACCGACTTCGTCGTACCGCCCACCACGCGCCAAAGCATCGCTGGCCCCAGGGGCATACAGGGAGAACATCGCCCCACTATAGTAGGCGTAACCGCGCATATCGGCTAAATCAAACGACAGGCTGGCACCGTCAACGTGGCCGGACAGCCATTTGAGATCTGCCAAGGCAGTCTGAATATCAGGTGTGTCAGGCAAAACCTTCTGGGCTTCCTGCAATACCGATGCGTCACCGTACAGTTGCAGCAATTCGACCAATGCTTGTGATGTTGCAGCGGGTGCTTGGCACAGCAGCGACTTCAATTCGCTGGCGTCTTTTGCGGCAAGTGCGGAATGGACCTGGGTCATTTGACCAGCATCCAAGGAAAGATTTTTAAGCAAAGCATGCACGATGCGCGCATCGGCCATGTCGACACCGATACCGCTGATATGGGCTGCCTTGAGGCAATCCAATGCCAGAGTCAATATCTCCAGATCAGCTTCCAGGCCCGCATGACCGTAAATTTCGGCACCGAATTGCAGAGGTTCACGGGTGGCATGGGGCCCACCGGGACGGGTGTGCAAGACGGGACCGCAATAGCATAAGCGTGTAACGCCATTCCGGTTGAGCAAGTGCGCATCTATACGGGCCACTTGGGGCGTGCTGTCTGCACGCAAGCCCAACATGCGGCCCGATAGTTGGTCGACCAGTTTGAAGGTTTGTAGGTCCAGCGCTTCGCCGGTACCTGACAGGAGCGACTCCAGATGCTCTAACAGCGGTGGCATGACCAACTCATAGCCATAGCATCTCGCCATGTCCAATAGGTCTCTTCGTATTTCTTCGATGTGGCGCGCCTCTGAAGGCAGCACATCGGCAATGTGATCCGGTAAGACCCAGGCTGACATGTAAAAAGTGCAGGCTATTAAAACCTAGATTTTACCGGGCTTGGTGCCCGATTTTCAGATCCCGACAAGCCAAATCATCAGCAAACCGCCCAGGATGCTGCAGATGGCAAAAAAGCGTATCTGACCATCACTGAGCGACAGTAACTGGGTAAACATTTTGCGCCAACCCGCCGGGGACACGAAAGGAAAAAGACCTTCGATCACCAGAACTAGCGCTAACGCAAACCAGAATGTGCTGCTGTCCACACATTACTTCTTGCTTTTGGTGGACGGGGTTGAGCCGCCACGAAATACCTTAAAAAACTCTGAAGACGCGGGGTCTAACACCATCACATCGTTCTTGCTGGCAAAGCTGGCCTTGTAAGCATCCAGGCTGCGGTAAAACTGGGCAAACTGGGGGTCCTTGCCAAAAGCTTCGCCATAAATTCGCGCCGCTTCGGCATCACCCTCACCCTTGATTTTTTGCGCATCGCGGTAGGCGTTTGCAATGGTCACTTCACGTTGGCGATCGGCATCCGCACGAATTTTTTCTCCTTCAGCCGCTCCCGTAGACCTTAGCTCATTGGCCACGCGCTTCCGTTCGGCCTCCATGCGGCGGTAGACTGATTCGGTGATGGCTTCTACATAGTCCACACGGGTAATGCGAACGTCCACCACATCTATCCCCCACGGTTTAGCACCCTTTACCTGCGACAGTACTTCGGCTTTGACGTCGGTCATCAGGTCTTCACGCTTCAGCGAGAGAAGCTCCTTGACGGTGCGCTTGTTCACCTCTTCCTGGAATGCATTCCGAACCACACGATTGAGCTGAACGCTGCCGGCGCCTTCGTTCAAACCGACATTGCGAATGTACTCAGTAGGCTCCGAAATGCGCCAACGCACGTACCAGTCAATCACAACGCGTTGCTTCTCAGCAGTCAACATGGGTTCGGTATCCGAACTATCCAATGTCAACAAGCGTTTGTCCAAGTAGGAGACGTTCTGGAAAGGTGGTGGCAACTTGAAGTTCAGGCCAGGTTCGGTGATCACATCCTTGATCTGACCCAAAGCGTAAACGACCCCAAATTGGCGTTGGTCCACAACAAACAACGTAGAACTTGCCAGTGCGAGCAGCACCAGCAACGACGAAAATATCAATCCTATGCGATTCATGTAGATCTCCTAACGGGATTCGCGGTCACGTGAGCGGGCAGCATCGCGGCTGCGTATATCGCTCGGCACTGCAGGTGGTGTGACGTGAACCGGCGGTATTGTGGCTGCTGGTGCGGCGGTTCCAGGGTCGTTGACCGCGCCAGTCATCTGCATGATTTTGTCTAACGGCAAATACAACAAGTTTGAACCCTGCTTGGAGTCGACCAGCACTTTGGTCACACTGCTATAGATTTGTTGCATGGCATCTAAATACATACGGTCATGCGTCACCTGCGGGGCCTTTTGGTATTCCGCAAAAACAGACTTAAAACGTTGCGCATCACCTTGTGCCTGGGCTACCACACGGGCCTTGTAGGCCTCTGCCTCTTCTTTCAAGCGAGATGCGGAGCCAACCGCACGGGGAATAACATCGTTAGCGTAGGCTTGGGCCTCGTTTTTGGCCCGTTCGCGCTCTTGACCGGCCTTCAACACATCATCGAAAGAGGCCT
>JBDTAG010000295.1:0-4605 GCA_039924745.1 Rhodoferax sp. | reverse complement strand
TATTCAAACCGAAACGAGGACCTACCATGGGCGATGGGACAAGCATTCGAGGGCGGCACCGCGGCGGCCATTGGGTTAGCGGCTTGGTGCTAATTGTCATTGGTACGCTGTTCTTGCTGGACAATTTGGACTATATCGACATCGGCGAATGGGTGCCTTACTGGCCATTCATCATCGCCTGTGTGGGCGTGGGCCGGATCATCGAAGCACGCAACCCAGCCGACGTATCCAGAGGTGGCTTTCTGATCTTTGTAGCATTCTGGTTGTATGCCTGTCTGCAACATATGTGGGGCTTGGGCTTTTACAACAGTTGGCCGATGATTTTGATTGCCCTTGGCTTGCGCCACATCGTTGCAGGCTTGTCCGCCTCTTCTGAAGAAAACAACGACAAGACACCATCATGAACCGCAAGTCTCCACAGCAACGTGTCGTCTTGGGCTTTGTACTGGCCTTTCTGGGCGTCGTATTCTTGCTCGACAACTTTCATATTTTCGACGCACGATCGGTGCTGGCCTTTTGGCCCATCGTTTTCATCGTGGTCGGCAGCCTGAAGCTGTCTCAAGCGCACCGCCCTGCGGGCTACATCGTGGGTGGTGGCCTGCTGATAGCCGGCGTGCTGCTAACGCTGTCGCATATGGGTATCTTCGTCCTCCACTGGCGCGACTGGTGGCCTGTGGTCATGATCGCATTGGGGCTGGGTGTCATCTTCAAGGGTCAACTGCGCCAGGGTCAAAGCCCTGATGCCGATGGCCGCATGCGCGAGACCACGCAAGATCCCGCCGTAGACCTGACCGTGGTTATGGGCGGCACGCAGTTGAAGTCAGACACGCAAGACTTCCGCGGCGGCGAGATCACGGCCATCATGGGCGGCGTGGAGCTGGACCTGCGTGGCGCCTCCATGGCCAACGAAGCGACCTTGCATGTCTTTGTAGCCATGGGTGGCATTGATATCAAAATCCCCACCGACTGGGCTGTCCTCGTCAACGGCGTTCCGTTGATGGCAGGCATTGAAGACAAGAGTGTGCCACCCGCCAACCCCGGCAAACGCCTCATCATCACCGGCTATCTGATCATGGGCGGCATGGAGATCAAGAACTAGCGCGGCAACGCCACCTGCCATGCATCCGGTGTTGTCCAGCCTGCGGGCGTTATCGTCTTACCTGCTGGCCTGGTTGGCAGGCGGCGGCGCATTCGCTTGGGCTCTGGTTGCATCTGCGCAAACACCTTGGCGCAACGCGCTATGGTTTGCGGTGCCCGTTTGCTTGGCTTACGCCTTTGTCATTCCATCCGCCTACTATGTTTGCCGCGCCCTGCCCTTCACCCGGCGGCGGTTGTCAGTAGGCGCCGGCCTTTTTGCGAGCGCATCGGCCATCGCTGGGGCCGTGGGCTGGGGCATCTGTCTGGGTTGGAACCGCCTCAGTATGACCATGGAACAGGGTTGGGCTGGCATTGAGGTGGCACCGGGTACAGGTTTGGTCTACTTTGCCGTGGCGGCCGGCATCTATCTGTTTTCGTTATTGCTGCATGACGTGATGATGGCGTTGGACCAGATGCGCCATGCGCAACAGCGCGAGCTGCAGTCACGTGCGTTGGCACACGAGGCCGAACTGCAAATGCTGCGTACGCAAATCAACCCGCACTTTTTGTTCAACTGCCTCAACTCCATCAGCGCGCTGACCAGCATGGATGCGGCAGCGGCTCGCGGTATGACCATTGCGCTGGCCCAGTACTTTCGCCAAACACTGTCGCTGTCGGAGCAAGCCAGCATCCCGCTGGCGCAGGAGTTAGCGCACTGCCAATGTTTTCTGGATATCGAGGCCATGCGGTTTGGCGCCAAACTAGCGGTAGACATAGCGGTAGATGGCACAGCGCAAACCGCCCAAGTACCACCTATGGTTTTGCAGCCGCTGGTGGAGAACGCGGTCAAACACGGCATTGCGCGCAGCACCTGCGCTGGCACCGTACACATCACCGGTACGGTGCGCGGTGCGTGGCTGCACCTCAGCGTGGACAACCCCACGGAAGATGATGACGGCTACAACAAAGGTGCAGCCGATCTAGGCCTAGGTTTAGGGCTGCGCAACATCCGTCAGCGCCTGCACGCCCTTTACGGTGACCAGGCGCGTATCACCCAACGCGTGACCGACCACCGCTTTGTGGTGGAATTGACACTGCCCTTCACACCAACGCCCACGCATGGCGTGCACAGCCCATGATCCGAGCTCTGATTGTTGACGACGAGATGTTGGCGCGGCGCTTGCTGCGCGAGTACTTGCAAACCCACGATGACGTGGAAATCATGGGTGAGTGCGACAACGGTTTCGACGCCGTCAAGACCATCACCGATTTGCAACCCGACCTGGTGTTTTTGGACATCCAAATGCCGCGGCTCACAGGGCTGGAAGTACTAGAACTGACGCAGCGCGATCACGGCGTTATTTTCACGACGGCATACGACCAATACGCGGTCAAGGCTTTTGACCTGCGGGCTGTGGACTACCTGCTCAAACCCTTTTCGCAAGGCCGCTTTGACGAAGCGCTGGCGCGGGCACGCACGCTGATGGGTCAACCCACTGCCGGGCTGCAAGCCATGGCAACGCACGCCGCGGGCAAACTGGAGCGCCTGCTGATCCGCGACCGCAGCCAGGTGCACGTGTTGGCACTGGATACGGTGACCTGTGTTGAGGCGCAAGACGACTACATCTGCATCCACTCTCAGGGCAAAAGTTACCTCAAGACCCAAAGCCTCACCGAGTTGGAAGCCCGGCTAGACCCCGCGCAGTTTGTGCGCGTACACCGATCATGGATCATCAACCTGGGCCACTTGAAGAACATTGAGCGGCTTGCCAAGGACAGCTTTGTGGCGGTGCTGCACAGTGGTCAGCAGATACCGATCAGCCGCGCGGGGCATGAACGCATCAAGGCGTTGATTTGAGCGCCTTGGACACGCTCAGGCAAATTCCAACGGCATGTGACCAGACGTTTTGCATTCGTACATGGACTGGTCGGCGTATTCAATGAGGCCCATCATGTCGACGCCATCTTGCGGAAATTGCGCAATGCCAACGCTTGCACCGACAGCCACAATTTCTCCCGACGGCAACACGATCTCTTCCGACAATGTGTCAATCAATTTTTGGCCCAGTTTGAACACGTCGTTACATTTTCCGAACCGCTCAATCAGCAGCAAGAATTCGTCACCGCCCAGGCGCACCACCGTGTCCGACGCCCGCACCGAAGCCATCAGCCGGTTGGCACTGGCGATCAGCACGGCATCACCTGCACTGTGGCCATAGGTGTCATTGATCGATTTGAAACTGTTCAGGTCAATCATCATTAAGGCAAAACTCGCCTTGCTGCGCATGCAGCGCTCCACGACAAACTGGAAGCGGTCGTTGAGCAGATTGCGATTGCCCAAGCCGGTCAGGTTGTCGTAGTGAGCCTGCGTCAACAGGAGCTTTACTTGTGATTTGAGCTTGGCGGCCTCGCGCTGTAGTGTGTTTTGCGCGGTGCCATATTGGTGCAGCTTGAACAACAGAAACTGAATGGCACACAAGGACACTGCCAAGCTGGCAGCCAAGACGCCAATAAAGCCAACGTCCGACAGCCAATCAAAATTCCAGCCGACCGCACACACGCCCAAACCCAAGACCGCAATGGCGGTCCAAAAAGCATTTTTAAGAAACTGTTTCACTTGCATTCACCGAGTGCCAGAGCATGGGGTTCAACGGGGGAAGAGGGTTCGAGTATGAATAGCTCCGGCGCCTAAAAGCCGAAAATTTAGTAAGCAAATCTATCGAAAACTGGCGCGTGCAATCTATGGAACAGCCGGCACAGTAAAGGCCGCGCGTGCGGCAAAGGCCTTATCCCGCGCACCGCAGCCTTCAAAATGGTCGTTGACCAGACCCATCGCCTGCATGAAGGCGTACATGGTGGTGGGGCCTACAAAGCTCCAGCCGCGCTTGCGCAGGTCTTTGGACAAGGCAATGGATTCGGGCGATGTGGTTACGCCGCTCAGCGTTTGTTTGGTGATCTGGCTGGGGCGCGTCGTAGCCTGCGGCTCAAAGCGCCAGAAGTAGGCAGCCAACGTGCCAAACTCGCTACGCAGCTCTTGTGCCCGTTTGGCATTGTTGATGGTGGATGCAATCTTGCCCCGGTGGCGCACGATGCCAGCGTCCAGCACCAGGCGTTTAACGTCGTTGTCATCAAACAGGGCTACCTTGTCCATGTCGAAATCGGCAAAGGCACTGCGAAATGACTCGCGCTTGTTCAGAATCGTCAGCCAGCTCAAGCCAGCCTGAAAACCTTCGAGGCAAATTTTTTCAAACAGGCGCTCATCGTTTTGCACCGGCACGCCCCATTCGTGGTCGTGGTAGTGCTGGTAGTGTGGGGTTGCACGGCACCAGACGCACCGGGTGACCTGGCTGTCATCAGTGAACAATCCTATTGGCGCAGTGGTGTCGTCGGGCATGGGTACTTCCAAAAGATAAGAACGGCCAACGGCAAAGACCCTACCGTTGGATTTTCACAAAATAAATACTGTTAATAATTACAGTATATTGGATGTTCAATACATCTCTATAGAAACTCATACGCTTGATGGAT
>JBDTAG010000294.1:0-3169 GCA_039924745.1 Rhodoferax sp. | reverse complement strand
TGGATGAAGAGCTACTCGGCCTATGCTGGTGTGCAAGATGCCATGGTTCAGTGGTGGTACGGACACAATGCGGTGGGCTTCTTTCTGACGGCAGGTTTCCTGGGCATGATGTACTACTTCATCCCCAAGCAGGCCGAACGGCCGGTGTACAGCTACCGTCTGTCCATCGTCCACTTCTGGGCACTGATCTTCACTTACATGTGGGCGGGTCCGCACCACCTGCACTACACAGCGTTACCAGAGTGGACGCAGTCGGTGGGCATGGTGTTTTCGCTGATTCTCTTGGCCCCGAGCTGGGGCGGCATGATCAACGGCATCATGACGCTGTCAGGCGCATGGCACAAGCTGCGCGACGATCCCATCCTGCGTTTCCTGATCGTTTCTCTTTCCTTCTACGGCATGAGCACGTTTGAAGGCCCGATGATGTCCATCAAGACAGTCAATGCGTTGAGCCACTACACCGACTGGACCATTGGTCACGTGCATTCTGGCGCTTTGGGTTGGGTGGGCTTGGTGACCATGGGCTCTATGTATTACCTGATTCCCCGCCTGTTTGGGCAAAAGCAGATGTACAGCGTTAAAGCGATTGAAGTGCATTTCTGGACCGCGACTGTTGGCATCGTTATCTACATCGCTGCCATGTGGATTGCCGGTGTGATGCAGGGTCTGATGTGGCGCGCCATTAACCCGGATGGCACGTTGACTTATACGTTTGTGGAGTCGGTCAAGGCCACGTATCCCTTCTATGTGCTGCGTTTGATGGGTGGGCTGCTCTACCTGTCGGGCATGCTGATCATGCTTTGGAACACGTTGAAAACTGCCACTGCAGGTAGCGCGGTTGATGTGAAAGTTCCAACCGGTTTGGCTTACGCCTGAGAAAGACACTGACCATGGCTCACAACAACGAAAACTCTCCTTTCTCGCACGAAAAGATCGAGACCAACAACTTCTTGATGATCGTGCTCATCTTGCTGGTCTTGTTGGTCGGTGGCATGGTGGAAATCGTTCCGCTGTTCTTCCAAAAGTCGACCACAGAGCCCATTCTCGGCATCAAGCCCTACACGGCGTTGCAGTTGGCGGGGCGAGATATTTATACGCGAGAAGGCTGCTACAACTGCCATTCGCAGATGATCCGTCCGTTCCGGGCCGAGACGCTGCGCTACGGCCACTACTCCGTAGCTGGTGAGTCGGTGTATGACCACCCGTTCCAATGGGGTAGCAAACGAACCGGCCCAGACTTGGCACGGGTTGGTGGCAAGTACAGCGACGACTGGCATCGTACCCATTTGACAAACCCACGCGATGTAGTGCCAGAGTCCAATATGCCTGCTTATCCCTGGTTGGAAAAGACACTGGTGGATGCTGAAGTAATGCCAGCGCACATGACCGCTTTGCGCAGGGTTGGCGTGCCTTACACCGATGCGCAGATTGCCTCTGCCGAGCAAGACGTGAAGGGTAAGACCGAACTAGAAGCCACCATCGCCTACCTGCAGGTGTTGGGCTTGGCCCTCAAATAAAACACTAGGAGTTGAAATGGAATTCGACATCAACACGTTGCGCTCTGCAGCGACCCTGGTCAGTTTTGTGACCTTCATTGGCATCGTGTGGTGGGCCTGGTCCAAACGGCGCGCCGACGACTTTTCGGAAGCCGCCAACTTGCCGTTTGAGCAAGACTGAGCACCTAACAAGGATCTGGAAATGAGCGACTTTACAAGCGACTTTTGGTCGATCTACATAGCAGGCATCACCGTGGTGAGCATATTGGCGTGTCTGCTGCTGTTGTGGTTCAGCGGAAAGGCCCGCGCCATGACGGCCGATGACAACACAACGGGTCACGTGTGGGATGGTGATCTGCGTGAGATGAACAACCCGTTACCGCGTTGGTGGGCGTGGCTTTTTGTGATCACTATCGTCTTTGCTTTTGCGTATCTGTTCCTGTATCCCGGTTTGGGTAGTTACGCTGGCAAATTGGGTTGGACCCAGATCGGAGAATTTAAGGCCGAGGTGGAGGCGGGCGAGCGTGAAACGGCGCCCTTGTACGCCAAGTTCGCGTCAATGACGCCAGAAGCCATCGCACGGGATCCACAGGCGCAGGCTATTGGTGAACGTTTGTTTATGAACAACTGTTCGCAGTGCCACGGATCTGATGCACGCGGTGGCAAAGGCATTCCTAACCTGACAGATAACGACTGGTTGCATGGCGGATCACCCGAGAAGATCAAGGAAACAATCACGCTGGGGCGCATCGGAAATATGCCGCCCATGGCCGCTGCGGTGGGCAATGGAGAGGACGTTAAGAACCTGGCCAACTACGTGTTGAGCTTGTCGAATAGTCCACATGATTCCGTCCGAGCTGCCTTGGGCAAAGAGAAATTCGTAGTGTGTGCAGCCTGCCACGGCGCGGGAGGTAAGGGCAACCAGGTGATAGGTGCTCCTAATCTTTCGGACAACATTTGGTTGCATGGATTTGGTGAAAATGCCATCGTGGCCATGGTCAACAATGGCAAGGTCAACCAGATGCCAGCCCAAGGCGGTCGTTTGAGTGAGAGGCAGATCCAGGTTCTGGCGTCTTATGTCTGGGGTTTGTCTAACAACGTTACGCAACCTCAGTAAACGTACATCCAAAGAGATATTGACTGTGTCTGATACCGCCAAACCGCCGCGCAGAGTTATTCCGATCGCGCCTTCGCCAGACACCAGCCCGATCGCGCCGCCTGCCGGTGCGGATGCTGAGACGGTTTGGCTCTATGAGGCGCACAAGAAGATTTATCCACGCAGCGTGTCGGGTGTTTTCACCAATTGGCGCTGGGTCATGGTCTTTCTGACGCAGTTGGTGTTCTACGGTATGCCATGGCTGCAATGGGGTCAACGGCAGGCGGTGCTGTTTGATTTGGGAGCGCGCCGCTTCTATATTTTTGGCTTGGTGTTGTACCCGCAAGACTTCATCTATTTGACGGGTATCTTGGTCATTTCAGCGCTGTCGTTGTTTCTGTTTACAGCGGTGGCAGGTCGTCTGTGGTGCGGCTATGCCTGTCCACAGACTGTTTACACCGAAATCTTTTTGTGGTTGGAGAAGAAGGCCGAGGGCGACCGTTCTGCGCGTATGCGCCGTGACGCGGGCCCGTGGACTGCGGACAGGCTTTTGCGCAAATCAATCAAGCATGTCCTT
>JBDTAG010000293.1:0-3236 GCA_039924745.1 Rhodoferax sp. | reverse complement strand
TCAAACCAACAACAAAACCAAGTCTTGTGTCAGCCCGAAAGAAGTCACATTAGAACTTCTTGCTGTACTGCACACCCAAGCGCACCGAACGCGGGTCTGTGTATGACAGAACCATGTTTGCGGTTGGGCTAGTTGTGTACAGCAAGCGGTTGTTTTGGCCTTCATCCACAGCCTGTGCCACTTGCGCGTTGAACACGTTCAACACGTCAACCTTGAATACCAGTCCCTTGATGGAATCAGGTTTGTATTGCAGGTTCATGTCGAAACGGATATCCCATGGCAAATCGCCTGCGCCTGCGCGACCGCCTTGACCTGGGCACAGATAGAAGATCGAACCGTACTGGATCAGACCTACGCCATCTTTGTCCAAGCCATCTGGCACGCTACACGTCTTGCTGATGGGACGTCCCGAAGCAGCCAGGAAGTTGCCGCCGAAAGCCCACTCAGAGTTCAGTTCATACAAGCCATAGGCCTTGATCTGGTGCGTACGGTCATTCGGCAAACGACCCACACTGTTCAAGTTGATTTCGGGGAAGTCCCATGTCGATGTGAATCCAACGTCTGCTTGTCCATTGTCAGACTTGGTTTGACCTTCGTGGTTGCCGTAGTCGCGCGACCAGGTGTACATCAGCTTGCCATACCAACCATTTTTCAATGGGTGCTCAAACATCAGATCAATCGCGGTGTAATCGCGTTGCAGGTCATCGGGGAATCCGATTTCTGCCGCGGTCAACGCAATATTGCGGCGCTCAGTGGGGCTGATAGCAACGTTGAACGTGTTGTCTGTACCCGGGTTGAACAATGCACCAGCCCAAACGTTCTGGAAGTACGTTGGATCAATACCCATTTGCTGCAGTTTTTTAACGATTGGGCGGCTATCCGAATAATCGTCGATCGTGCTCTTGAGCTTGCGGTACGTCAGGCGGGCGCCCATGTTGTATTCACTGCCCATTGCTTTTTCGAATCCCAAGCTGAACTCGTCTTGCGAGTGCGACTTGATATCCACTGTTGCCAGATCGCGGACGTCTTTTTCTTGGCCGAATTCGTTATTGGCGGACAGTCCTGGGCTGATTTGGCGCAGGCCTTGGGGAGCACCAGTAACGGGATCCACGCCGGTATAGGTGAAAGCAGTATCAATATTGGTAGATGGACCTGCAAACCGCACGGCCAAGTTGGCAGGCAAAGGCAGGTTGTAACGACCGGCGGTACCAAAGACTTTCAGCGATGCGTCGCCGTTCACGTCCCAGGTTGCGGCAAAACGCGGAGCGATTTGCTGCTTCTGTTCAACGAAAGTTTCGCCGGATGTGTTCTTGTTGGCATAGGCTTCGTCACGAATACCCAAGGTCAACAACACATTCTTGGTCATTTGGTACCGGTCTTCGATATAAAGAGCGGACTGGTCCACCGTCGGTGCAGAGCCTGTGATCTGGACATTCTTGGTCACATAGCAACCACCAACCCCGGCTTGCCCGGCTACGGTACACGTTGCACCTAGACCGCCACCTTGTTGTGGGGACATGTTGTAGCCGTTGGGCACAGACACTCCCAAGTCTGCTGCACGTACATAGTTCCAGGTATTGCCACCGGAACTGGTGGTGCCGTTCACACCGAGGATGTGCACAGAGTCAAGACCTGCGCGCAATGTGTGTTGTTCGGTAGCTTTAAATTCCAAGTCAACGCGCAATGCTTTGTTGGTGCTTTGTGCGTCAGGACGCAACACGGCTGCGGCAAAACCTTGTGGGTTGCTAGGAATGTAATTCACGCCATCGGCACGGGAGTCCAACGGAGCAGTGGTTGGCGCAACACCAGGCTGGTAACCGAAGGGGCTTTGCACGTATGGTGTGTAGCTCTGGCCAATCACGACCTGACCGGTGAAGCTGTCGGTGAAATAACCGGTGTACTTCAGGATGTCAATGGAAGCGCCTTGGGCAGCTTGCAATGCGGCACCAGTAGCACCGAGCCCGAGAATACCGCTTGCGTAATTGGTGAACTTCGCACCACCGTTTTGGGCGCTACCACGTTGCAAAGTGGTGTAGTTGAAACTGTAGTAGCGGTCTTCCACTTGCGACTTATCGTCGATGCGGGTGTATTCCAGATGGTTATCAGGTGTGATATTCCAGTCCAGTTTCAGCAATGACCTTGGTACTTGCGAATATTGCTCCAACCAACCTACGGTTGCATTCGACGTGCTGGTGCTGCTCAATCGCGCGGTCTGACGCTCGACGTTGGTTTTCTCAGCAGCGAAATACAGGAACAGCTTGTCTTCAATCAGCGGTCCGCCGACGAAGCCATTGACGCCAAATTCATTACGAACATCGCCAGCTTTGTAGTTTTGAACCCGGCCGTCGGTGCCTGACGTATTGGCGGATCCAGTGACCGGGTACACAATATTGTTCGCCTTGGCACGCATGGAGTTAGGAGCCCAAGTAGCGCCCACACCAGCTTCCCACTGGTTTGAACCGCTCTTGGTGGTGATATTGATCACGCCACCGGTAGAACGTCCGAACTCAGCGCCGTAGCCGCCAGTAATGATTTGAGCTTGAGAGATCGCGCCGAATGGCAGCGATGAGTAACCCACTTGGTACAGTCCATTGGTGACAGGGTAACCGTTGATAAACGCAGCATTTTCCGAAGGGCCTGCGCCACCGAAACTGGCAGCGTTGTTGCCGTAACGATAGTCACCACGGGTCGTTGCAGGAGACATTTGAACGATGCTGGCCACTGCCGGAGCGATGGGCAATGCAGCCAGTTCTTTGGCTGTGAACACGTTACCTGCGTTTGCAGTTGTCACGTCAAGTTTTTTCGCTTGGCCTGTGACAACGACCGCATCCAATGTAGAGAAAGAAACTTCGCTACCTTGGCCAATCAAAACTTCTACGTTCTTGGAGCTGACAACCGTACCGCCGTTTTGCAAGGTGACCTTGTAATTGCCTGTGGGCAGCGACAAGGCCTGGAAGCGACCAGACGAATCTGGGGAGATGGTGCGTTTGACGCCAGTATCGCTTTCGATCAGAACCGTTTCACCGGCTTTGGCTTGGCCAAAGATATTACCGGTTGCATTGGACTGTGCCATTGCGCCAGTAGAAACAGTGGCGGCGATCGCCAGCAATACTGCGTGCGCGAACACGGTTCGCTTGAATGTTGTATTTCGACCCATAAAGGCATCTCCAAAAAGTTTCGGGAGTCTCATTCCTCCCTGTCAATGGTTTGACGGCCCACATACCCCGGTATCGGCA
>JBDTAG010000292.1:0-2968 GCA_039924745.1 Rhodoferax sp. | reverse complement strand
GGTCCGAACCCGATATGGTGTAACCCAGGTTGCGCAACACCTCAGCAATGCCAGACATGCCGGAACCGCCGACACCGACGAAATGAATGTGTTTGATTGCGTGCTTCATTTGCAGAGTTCCTCGCAGGCGGCGACGACGGCATCCGTAGCACCGATCTTCTGCATCTTTTGGGCCGCTAGCCCTCGTAACAAAAGGGTACTTCGCTCCGTTTTTTGTAGCATTTGAGTCAACAATTGGGGGGTTAACACGCTTTGTGGTACCAGCCAACCGCCACCCTGGTCCACCAGAAAACGTGCGTTGTGGGTCTGGTGGTCGTCCACCGCTGATGGAAAAGGCACGAAGAGCGCGGCTGCGCCCACCGCCGATATTTCAGTGACGGTGCTGGCACCGGCACGGCAAATGACCCAGTCGGCGTCGGCAAATGCCTGGGCCGTATCGTCGATGAAAGGCGTCAAGTGGGCCTGTACACCGGCAGTTGCGTAGTTCTGGCGCAGTGCATCGATCTGCTTTTCACCGCTCTGGTGAATCACGATGGGGCGATCGCTTTCAGGGATCAGCGCCAGTGCTTGGGGCACGATGGTATTGAGCGCGCGGGCGCCCAGGCTGCCACCGACCACGAGTACCCGCAAGGGACCGCTGCGCCCGGTGAAACGAACTTCAGGCCCAGGCTGGCGCAGGAATTCGGCGCGCAAGGGGTTGCCGACCCACTCGCCTTTGGACAAGACGTTGGGGAAGGCGGTAAACACCCGGCGGGCAACCAGTGCCAGCGCCTTGTTTGCCATGCCAGCGATGGAATTTTGCTCATGCAGCACCAGCGGCTTGCCCATCAGCGCGCCCATCAATCCACCGGGCATCGTGATGTATCCACCCAATCCAACCAACACATCGGGTTTAACACGGCGCAGCACTTGGGCGCTTTGCCACATGGCTCGGACCATACGCAGTGGCAGAGCGACCAGAGTGCGCAGCCCTTTGCCGCGCACGCCAGAGAAATTTACGGTTTCCAAAGGGAACCCTTTGGCAGGTACGAGGCGACTCTCCATACTATCGGGTGCGCCCAGCCAGTGCACACGCCAGCCGCGCTCACGCAGGGCCTGCGCAACTGCCAAGCCCGGAAAAATATGGCCGCCAGTACCGCCTGCCATGATCAATGCGCATTTCTGGTTGGAAGTCATACACGGCCTCCATGCATCAATTGGCGGTTCTCAAAATCAATGCGCAATACAACCGCAATCGCTACCAAATTGACCAGGATCGCCGACCCACCATAGCTCATCAAAGGCAGTGTCAATCCTTTGGTGGGCAGTGCGCCCAGGTTTACGCCCATGTTGATAAAAGACTGGAAGCCCATCCAGATACCCACGCCCTGCGCCACCAAGCCCGCAAAAACACGGTCCAGCGCGATAGCCTGACGACCGATGTGCATGATGCGACGGGTCAACCACAGGAACAAGGCGATGACGACGACCACCCCCACCAAGCCAAATTCTTCACCAATGACGGCGAGCAAGAAATCGGTATGTGCCTCGGGCAACCAATGCAGCTTCTCCACACTGCCGCCCAGACCCACGCCAAAAATTTCACCGCGCCCGATAGCGATCAAAGAATGTGACAACTGGTAGCCTTTGCCCAAGGCGTACTTTTCGGTCCAGGGGTCCAAATACGCAAAGATGCGCTCGCGGCGCCATTCACTCAGGGCAATCATCAGACTAAAAGCGACCAACAAAATGCTGGCGATCAGGAAAAACATGCGGGCGTTGACGCCGCCCAAAAACAATATCCCCATGGCAATCACCGCAATAACCATGAAGCCGCCCATATCCGGCTCGGCCAAGAGCAACAAACCAATAACGGCCACCGCCACCGCCATGGGAAACACAGCGCGAAAGAAGCGCTCTTTGACATCCATCTTGCGCACCATGTAGTCGGCGGCATACAGCAGTACCGAAAACTTGGCCAGCTCTGAGGGTTGAAAGCTCAGCGGTCCGAGCGATATCCAGCGGCGCGCACCATAGACCACCTTGCCCAAGCCCGGAATCAGCACTGCAATCAACAACACCAATGAAGCGACAAACAACCAGGGCGCATATTTCTCCCACTTTGCCAACGGCACCTGGAAAGCAATCAGGGCGGCGACAAACGACATGGCAATCCACATGGTGTGGCGCACCAGGAAATAGGTGTGCGTGTACCTTGAGAATTTCGGGTTGTCCGGCATGGCGATGGTGGCCGAATACACCATGATCAGCCCCCATAGCAACAGGGCAACCACGACCCACACCAAAGGTTGGTCAAAACCGCGGACTTGCGGTGCCGATGTGGTGGCTGCAAACGATCCCTGTCCACCCAGACGCACAGGCAGTGCATCCGCGGCAGGTGCCATCTTGGCATTAAACCAATTGGAAATGGAATCGGTCCAGGCGGTCATAGATCCACACCAGCGGCCAAAGCGAGCTCTTGCACGGCTGCGCAAAACACCCGCGCCCGGTGCTCGTAGTTGTCGAACATGTCAAAGCTGGCGCAGGCCGGTGACATGAGCACGGCGTCACCCGCATGGGCACGCTGGTTGGCTTGCACCACAGCGACGTCCATCGATTCGGCGTCTACCAAGGGCACGCCGACACCCTCAAGCGAATGGCGAATCAATGGTGCGTCACGGCCAATCAGCACCACTGCGCGTGCATAGCGGGCAATGGGTGCAGCCAGCGGCGCAAAGTCTTGACCCTTGCCATCGCCGCCCAGGATCAGTACGATCTTGCGGTCTGCGCCCAGGCCTTGCAGGGCCGCCACGGTGGCACCCACATTGGTTCCCTTGCTGTCATCGAAGTATTCGACTTCGTTCAGGATGCCCACGGGCTCTACGCGATGGGGCTCACCCCGGTATTCACGCAGGCCGAACAGAATGGGCGCCAGCGAACAACCAGCTGCCGCACACAAAGCCAACGCTGCCAATGCATTGCTCGCGTT
>JBDTAG010000291.1:0-2590 GCA_039924745.1 Rhodoferax sp. | reverse complement strand
CGAAATAAATGGCGGTCGCCACGGCGAACGCAGTCAAGGTATGGCCCGAGGGCATGGAGACGTTGTGCAGCAAATCACCCACCACTCGCATCTGGTCGTTGTCGACCACGGCGGCCGGACGAGGGCTCTCGATCAAGCCCTTGCCCACGCGGGCGAACACAATCGCAAACGGTGCGGCACACAACCAGGCCCACATCAGACGCGGCGCGCACACCAACAAAGGCGACGTAATGGCCAGCACGCCCCAGGCGTTGCCCAGCATGGACAGGCCAGTCCAGATCGGCGCGGCCACCGGCGCACACAAGGTGTTGATGTAGACAAAGCTCGCCGGCTCAAAGAGATGCAACCAAAGGGGGGCACTCAGCACGAAAATCACAATCGGCAGCATCCACTGGCGTGTAGAAATGGTAGAGACTTGCATCAGGGAGAGATACCCATAAGCCGGGGTTGCGGATGGCCCGACCAATTATGGCAAGCGTAGAAACCGAAGTGAGCGACCACGCGGCCCAGACGTTGCACGTCTTGCGTATCCAGCAGTGTGCAATCGGCAAACCCGTGTGCGCCCACAGGAGGAGCGTAGCCCAGTTGAGACCATTCCACCAGCAACGTATTACCGCCCACCGCCAAGTCGCCGGCCCACAAGGCAAATTGGTCGAAGCGGTCTTCCAGCACATACACGGGCAACGGCCGGGCGTACCAGCCCAGGCGGCTGGCTAGCGTCCAGTTCTGCACGGCGACACTGTGCAGGCCCTGCTGCTGCGCCAACGCCAGTGCGCGGGCGCCTGCAACGTCCCAGCCATGCAGATCGGCAAAGGGGTTGGAGGGTTGGGCTGTGTTGCCCTGGCCACTGGCGTTGCTAAACAAAGGCAACCCTGCGGTCAACATCAAGCCAAATGCGGCGACACACAGGCACGCTTGCAAGGTGACCAAACTGCGGATCAACCAGCGACGCCCTCGCTGCCAGGCCCGCGCCAGCCCCAGGCCGGCAAACGGCGCCAGCGCCACGCAAGCAGGAGCCGTCCAGTGCGGCAGGCTGGTGCCACCGCCCGACAACAGCGCCAGCACCACAAAGGGCACCGCAAAAAACCAACCCAAGCTTCGTACAGCACGATCCGTGTTGTGCCGCAAGCCGCACCAACCCCAAACCAGCAACGGGCCATAGACCAACAGTTGGATGACCAAGAAGCGCAGCACCTGGACCGCGTGCCAGCCACCACCGGCACCATGCTCAGCCTGGTAAGTGAACGAGATCCAGTGGTTCTGGCTATTCCAATAGGCAACCGGCATCACCAACAGCAATGCCACGACCAGCGCCATCCAAAGCCGCGCATTGCGCAACAAGCCCAGGCCATGCGCCATCAACAGGCACAGGCCCACGGCGATGGCGGTAAAAATCGCCGTGTATTTGCTCAGACCCGCCAGCCCCAACGCAATGCCCAGCGCAAGCCAGGGCCAACTGCGGCGTGGGTTGGCAGTATCCATCAGGTCCAGCGTGAGCCACATGGTGACCACGGTGAAGAAAACCAGCAAGGTGTCGGGCAGCAGGCCAATGCCCAAAACATGCAGCAGAGGCGCCAGGACCAGCGTCAATACGGCCCAAAACCCCACTTGACCCGGCGATAGCCTGGCGTTGCTGTCGGAGGCGGTGGTCTTCTGCAAGCGCTCGGCCAGTGCGTAAACGAGCAATGCGGTGGCCAGCCAGAGCAGCTCTGGCACCAGCCGCAAAATAGCCGTCGGTGCATTCAAAGCCACCAGCGGCCACTGCGCCCAACCCACCAGCGGCGGATGGTCGAAATAACTCCAGTCCAGATGCAACGCATACAACGCGTAATGCGCCTCGTCTACCGAGAGGCCCAGCATCGCACCCAAGCCGACATGCAATACGCACACGATCACCAAGAGAAGGCGGACATTAAAGGGAAGCTTGGACAGGAATGGGACAGGCGACACAGGCAGGGATTAGCAGATCAAGACCCTGCAGTTTAGACTGCGGAGTCATGCAACAAACAGCCATGCCAGAACAAACCTCCAGCACCACAACCCAAGCCCTAGACACCGGTATCTGCCCTCTGTGCGGCCAAAGCAACCAGTGCGCCAACGAGGTAGAGCGCGTCACCGGCGTACCGCAAGGCCCATGCTGGTGCACAACGGCCACGTTTGACGCTACTCTGCTGGCACGCGTACCGGCGCAAGCGCGCAGGCTGGCCTGCATCTGTGCGCGCTGCGCAGCGCCCTACCCCATTGCCCAAGACTTCACATAGTTTTACACACACTATGGTCAGCTGGTGACAGCTATCGGTGCGTTGTAGTTCCATGGAGTCGTTCCATGCAACCTAAACAGACCGGAGTTCCCCATGAAGATCAAGATACTTGTTGGTGCAATTGCAATGACCTTGGCTGGCCTGGCGATGGCGCAACCCTCCACCCCCAACCTGGACAAGCGTGAAGCCAATCAGCAGAAGCGTATTGACCAAGGCGTGGCTTCTGGCCAACTCAACGCCAAAGAGACCAATCGTCTGGACAAACGCGAAGCCAAACTGAATGCCGACGAAGCCGCCGCCAAGGCTGACGGCAAGGTGACCCCCGCCGA
>JBDTAG010000290.1:0-6936 GCA_039924745.1 Rhodoferax sp. | reverse complement strand
GGACAGGGTGAAGCCACCCGCACAAGCCAGGCTGGCAGCGCCACACAGGACCGAAGCAATCAGAGTGCGTTTCATGGTTGTTTCCTAGCTGGGTTAAAAGGCAAAAGGCAGTTTAAGCTCAAGGCCTGCGGAAGGCTACTTCTTGCGCCGACCAGTACTTGGAACCCAAGTAGTCCAGCCGAACCTCGCCACCAGTAGACGGTGCATGTACAAATCGCCCCTGACCCACATATATGCCCGCGTGGGTCACATGGCCGCGCTGGGCGAAGATCACCAGATCGCCAGACCGAATGCGGTTCGCAGCCACCGGGTTGCCCCAACCATTGAGTTTGGCTACCGTGCGCGGCGGCACGACGTGCGCGCGCGTCTGGTAGACATGGCCAATCAAACCGCTGCAGTCAAAACCTGATTGTGGGGTGTTGCCTCCGTACCGATAGGGCGTGCCCACCAGTCCAATGGCATAAATAGTAACGTCGCCCGCCTGGTCGGGTGTTAATCGCGATGGAATATCCGCACTGCCAGAATAATCGTTGCCATAGTGCGCCACGGGTGCCGTACTGCAACCGCCCAGCCATTGCAATGCAGCGCACAGGCACACGGTGGCAAAAAACCGGGAAGGTACGGGCAGCTCCATACCCGCACTTTACAAGAACATCAACCGCTGGTTGCAAGGCTCCTTCACAATAGGCAAAAAATGAATGTGGGTGGTGCATGCGTTCTTACAAAATGGTGACTCTGTCGACAATATTCCTCGCCTTTTGGGTGGGTGCCGTGTGGGCAAGCCCTTATGACGATGCACTATTTGCAAAAAACCGTGGGGACTATGTCAAGGCCCGCGGTTTGCTGCACTCTTTGGCTGTGCAGGGAGATGCCAACAGTCAGTTCCAGTTGAGCCTGCTTTTGCGCAACGGACAAGGCGGCAGCGTAGATGCCAAAGAGGCTATTCGATGGCTGCGCCAGGCAGCCAAACAAAACAATGCTTCGGCCCAGTCGAACTTGGGGTCCGCTTACAGTCGCGGCTGGGGTGTCCCCCAAGATCCGGTGCGCGCTGTGGTCTGGTTTACGATTGCTGCTGCGTCCGGTAGCACAGAGGCGCAGACCAATCGCACGGTTGCATTGCGACGTATGACGCAACAAGATATCAACCGCGCGGATGACATGACAAAGGCCTGTTTGCAAAGCAATCTGAGCGGTTGCGATTGAATGCTGTTTTCCGGGTCAAGGCCCAAGACCTGTGACCAGGACGATTTTTGGATCTAACTTTTTGTTGGAAGATGTTTATGAACAAACGTGATTTTCTGACGCGTTCTGCAATTCTGGGCGCGTTGCCTGTGACGGCAGCGCGGGCGGCCAAACTGCCGCTCAGTGGACCGGTCTTGTTGACCATCGGCGGCGCGGCGATTACCAAGAGCAACCGCCCTGCGATGGACCCGGCGCTAGACCAGATGATGTCCAAGCATGGTGTGCAGTTCGACAAAGCCCTGGCGCTGGATGCCACCGCGCTATACCACCTGCCGACCATTCAGATCCAACCCACTTTGGAATACGACAGCAAGGTGCACTCGCTCAGCGGACCATTGGTCAGCACCGTGTTGGAGGCGGCGGGCGTAACGCCCAACCGCGCGTCGCTGGTGGGTTTGCGGGCTGTGGATGGCTACAACGTGGCCATCAGTCTGGAGGATATTCGGCGCTACCGCATGATCGTCGCTACGCATATGGATGGACGTCCGCTGGCGCTGGGCGGTTTGGGGCCGCAGTGGGCGGTTTACGACGCCGACCGGCTGGTGGATTTCAAGGACAAACCGCTCAAGCAGCGCTTCGCCCTGTGCCCTTGGGGTGTGTACTACATCGACGTCAAGCCGGCGTAATCCATCTACCGCACAGTATGGGTAATTGCTATAAATAACATAGCTACATAAGACCATTCCACGAGGGCTAGAGGCCAATTTTTCTTAAATTTGTTTTTGTAGACCGCCATGGAATGACTTGCGGCGTAATAATGTGTTTTCAGCCCTAACCACACGACGCATATGAAGCTTATTCCTGAACTGGTCGCCGCAGCACCGGCTATTGGCGCTATCCGCCGCGATATCCACGCGCATCCTGAACTGTGTTTTAAAGAGATGCGGACGGCCGATGTCGTCGCCGCCCAGTTGACGCAATGGGGTATTCCGATACACCGCGGCATGGGTACTACCGGTGTCGTCGGCATTGTTAAAGCCGGTACATCCAACCGGGCCATTGGCCTGCGGGCCGATATGGACGCTTTGCCGATGCAGGAGTTCAACACTTTTGCGCACGCCAGCCAACACGCGGGCAAGATGCACGCCTGCGGCCACGACGGGCATACCGCCATGCTGTTGGCTGCGGCACAGCAATTCTCCAAACAAAGCAATTTCGATGGCACGGTCTATCTGATCTTCCAACCGGCTGAAGAAGGCGGCGGCGGCGCCCGCGAGATGATCAAGGACGGATTATTCGAAAAATTTCCGATGGACGCTGTCTTTGGCATGCACAACTGGCCGGGTTCAGATGTCGGAAAATTTGCCATCAGCGCTGGGCCGGTCATGGCGTCCAGCAACGAATTCAAGATCACTATTCACGGCAAAGGCGGGCATGCGGCCATGCCGCACAACGGGTTGGACCCGGTGCCGGTCGCCTGCCAAATGGTGCAAGCGTTTCAAACCATCATCAGCCGCAACAAGAAGCCGATTGATGCGGGCGTGATCTCTGTCACCATGATCCACGCCGGCGAAGCCACCAATGTGATCCCTGATAGCTGCGAGTTGCAGGGCACGGTGCGTACCTTCAGCATCGAAGTGTTGGACATGATCGAACAACGCATGTCCGAGATTGCCAGCCATACGGCAGCGGCATTTGGCATGGAATGCAGCTTTGAATTTGTGCGCAACTATCCACCCACCATTAACTCGGCCAAAGAGGCAGAATTTGCCCGCAAGGTCATGGCCAGCATCGTGGGCGACGCCAACGTGGGCACACAGGAACCCACCATGGGGGCAGAAGATTTTGCGTACATGCTGATGGCCAAACCCGGCTGTTATGCCTTTATCGCCAACGGCGACGGCGCGCACCGCGAAATGGGCCACGGTGGTGGACCCTGCATGCTGCACAACCCCAGTTACGACTTCAATGACAGCCTGATTCCGTTGGGTGCTACGTACTGGGTAAAACTGGCGGAAGCTTGGTTGGCTTAGCGACAAAATAAGTATGATGCATTGACAAAACGTTTAATGCGTAAAAGGGAGTTATTCCGTGACCAACTGGAGTGAGTTGACCGCCCGAGACAAGCCGGAGGATTTACCCGAAGCAATTCAGCGGCAAATTTCTCCTGGCGTGGTGCGTTACGTCTTCATCCACGATGATCTGGAAGTGGATGACCCCGCGTTAGATTCCACAGGCCGTTTTTTTGTGTCGCCGCGCGAATATGGATTCACCATTCGCGGCTTCAATGGCGGCAAGACGGCTTGGGCCCGTGACTTTTCCAACGGCACCATGCTGGTCGTCAATACCGAAGGTCAGTCGCACGTGCTGTCACCCAAAGTACCGGCGCGTATTTTGTTTACGAACGAAGAGGGCATTGTCTTGCAGGACACGGGTATGTTGCAGCGTGTGGCAGAACGTATTCCAGATCTGACCACGGTGCGCCTGACCGTCAACGCAACGTTTGACCTGCATGGTGAGAGCCCAGAGGTCGCCCGCACCTTGTTGATGCGCATGGTGGACCGTGCCTTGTTGACCGGCCAACGCGACGGCGAGTCCGAAGCCACCATTGTTGACCACATGTTCGAATCCAGTTCGGTTGTGGGGTTAGAGCGCCGCCGTGCCACCGATACCGACTTCTCGCAACTCTTGGATATCTAGTCTAGGCATTGAAGCGGACAGCTGCCAACTGCAGCAATCCGTCAAAAATCAGGTTGTCCACCAACTCAAATGGAACTGACATATGCGGTGCCATTTTCCAGCCCGCGCCGCCGGTCATCACGCACATGGGCTCTGCACCACAATGCAGTCGCACGTGCTGCACCATACGTTCTACGGCACCCGCAATGGCATAGGTGCCACCGCTGGTGAGCGCGTCGCTGGTATTGGTGGGGAACAAGCTCACCTCGCCGGTTGGAACGTGCAGGCCTGCAGTCCCGGACTCCAACGCCCGCAGCATGATGCCGTGGCCGGGCAGTATCAAACCGCCTAAAAATTTGCCGTCGGCGTCGACCGCCTCCACCGTCACTGCCGTGCCCACCATGACCACCACCATCGGGCGTGGCGCACCCTGCGCCAACATGCGGTGGTAGGCGCCGATCATGGCGATCCAACGGTCGGAGCCTAATCGTGTGGGGTGGTCATAGCCATTGCGCAGGCCGGCCTCAGCTTCGCTGGCCACCACCCATTGCGGGGCTACATCCCACAGCTCCATCTGCTCTTGCAAGCGGCGTTTGACAGCATCGGCCGCCACCACGCAGCCCAGAATATGCTGGGGCGCTTTGAGATCCTTCCAGGCACCTTCTGACAGTTTGTCAATATTTTCCAGAAACTCCGCGCCTTGGGCCAAAAGGGCGGCATTGGGTCGGGGCGATGCGTAATGCGCCCATTTGAGCCGCGTGTTGCCAATATCCAGGGCGAGTAAAGTCATGCGGCATTATCCTTGGCGCCAAGGCAAACCTTGCAGACGCCAGCCACCTTTGTGACCGCGTTGTGCGTTCGAGTCCGGGTCGCCCTCAAAACCTTCCAAGATGTTGTAAGCCTCCAGCCCTAAAACAGTGGCGCGCTTGGCTGCAGCAATCGAGCGCACCCCGCTGCGGCACAGCAACACGAGCTTTTTGCCGCTGGGCACTGCCGCGCGCACGCCCTCGTCAAAGCCAGGGTTCATGGCCATACCGGGCCATTGCTTCCAGGCCAACGCCACTGCGCCGGGCACAAAGCCCACCCACTCGCGCTCCGCATCGGTGCGCACATCCACCAGCACGGCGTCACCTGCCTGCCACCATGCGTAGGCCAGCGCGGGCGAGACATCACCCGCGTACTCTGTAGCGGCCCGGGGCTCCGATGGTGACCCGCTGCTGCCAGCGTCTTGGCGTGCACCCGAACTCAGGTTGGCTGGCACGGCCTCGTCCATGCGGGTGGGTTTCGGTAAATTCAAGGCGTTCATGACCGCAGTAAATTCTTCCAAGGTTCTGCCAGCGATACGGACATTGCAGCTCCGCTCGGTACCGATGGTGGAATGCGTGCGGCCCTGATAGTCATGACCGGGCCACACGGTGGTTTCATCAGGCAGTTTGAACAACACTTCGGTCAGGGAGTGGTACATCGCCTCGGCACTGCCGGATTGAAAATCCGTGCGCCCGCACCCGTTGATCAGCAGACAGTCGCCAGTGAAGACATGGTTGCGCCATACAAAGCTCATGCTTCCTGCTGTGTGACCCGGCGTATGGAGTGCGAGCAGGGTTTCGCGGCCGATGCGCAGCAGGTCACCATCCACCAATTGGAGCGCGGCCGTACTGATGCCACAGGCTTGGGGTGCGGCGGTTTGGGCGCCAGTGTGTTCGGCGAGCAGGCTGGCGCTGGTGATATGGTCGGCGTGGGTGTGGGTTTCTACCGTCCAGCGCAGCTTGAGCCCGTATTGGCGAAGAACGGCCAGGTCACGATCTACCTGCTGGTCTACCGGGTCGATGATGATCGCGTCGCGGGAGGTTTCGTCGAAAAGGACGTAGGTATAGGTGCTGGACGCGGTATCGAATAACTGTAGGGGTTGCATGGCCTTTTTCCCGGAAAGATGGCGAACGTACTGCCGTTCGCGCATGGGAGTGTCACTTTAAAGCAATTCGCCCATCCACGGCCGCTGAAATGTGCCATGGTGGTGGGCCGCTGGATGCCATCAAAAATGGTTTACAGTTGACGTTTACGTAAACGTCAACTGCGCCACACTTTGATAGGCCCAGTGATTTAGGAGCATCCCCATGTCTGACCTGTCCGCCGAAGCCAAAGCCCTGGCCAACTACCGCCCCACACACAAGGTGCGGTTTGTGACCGCCGCCAGCCTGTTCGATGGGCACGACGCCGCCATCAACATCATGCGCCGCATCCTGCAGGGCATGGGCGCTGAGGTTATCCACCTGGGCCACAACCGCAGCGTGGACGAGGTGGTGACTGCGGCCTTGCAAGAAGATGCACAGGGCATTGCGATCAGCTCTTACCAAGGCGGGCATGTCGAATACTTCAAATACATGGTCGATTTGCTGAAAGAGCGCGGCGGCGCGCATATCCAGGTGTTTGGCGGCGGCGGTGGCGTCATCGTGCCGAGCGAAATTGCCGAGCTGCAAGGCTATGGCGTGACCCGCATCTACAGCCCAGAAGACGGCCAGCGCATGGGGCTGGCCGGCATGATCGGCGAGATGGTGATGCGTTGCGACAAAGACATCACGGGATTTGCTCCCGCCACGCTGGACGCAGTACAGGGCCACACCGTGCAAGCATGGCGCACCTTGGCCCAATTGATTACCGCTCTGGAGGCTTCGCAAGGAAACCACCCGTTAGCCCTCGAACTGCGCACCTTGGCTGCTACAAAAAAGATACCAGTGCTCGGTATCACCGGCACCGGCGGCGCTGGTAAATCGTCACTGACCGACGAACTGATCCGCCGTCTGCGCTTGGACCTGGGCGATACGTTGCGCCTGGCCGTCATTTCCATCGACCCATCCCGCCGCAAAAGCGGCGGTGCATTGCTGGGCGACCGCATCCGCATGAACGCCATTGGTCCCTGGCAAAACGGCGAGCGCGTCTTTATGCGCAGCCTGGCCACCCGCGACTTTGGCTCCGAGATCAGCCAGGCCCTGCCTGACGTGATTGCCGCTTGCAAGGTGGCCGGCTTTGATGCCATCGTCGTCGAGACCTCGGGCATTGGCCAAGGCGACGCCGCCA
>JBDTAG010000289.1:0-3434 GCA_039924745.1 Rhodoferax sp. | reverse complement strand
GCCGAGGCCTGTTGAAACCAAGGACGTGTGTTGGGGTCGTAGCCCGCGGGCAAATCTTGCTTGTCAGAGAAGATCATGCGCTTGTCGGGGTAGCCAATGTAGGCCGTGTCCACGCCCCCTGCGATCTTGGCCTGCTTGAGGAACTCCACCGGGTCGGGTGCGTCCACCGCCGCGGCCATGCTGCGGACCACCTGCTGGCGTGCGGCCACCCAGAGGCCAACGCTTTCCGCATGCGAACGCGCCAACGCGGTGGTAGCCACATTCAAATCTTGCAAGGAGTGCCGTTTGGCGACCAGCATATTGGTCACGGTGAGGATGATCAGACCCGCAAAGGTCAGCAACCCCACCACAAAAATGATCCGGCTACGCAGACTGGAAAACTTGGGCATATGCTGTTCCTTCATCTTTGGTGATGTGGGCAGAGCGCCTTCAAAGCGCCCCACCACCGCAATCACAGCTTACCCGAACGCGGTACACATTGATACAAAAAAAGCTCAGTGCGCCTTGTCCCAGTTGGGGCCAACACCGACCTCGGCCAGCAAGGGCACCTTGAGATCTGCCACACCGGCCATCAGGCGAGGAATCTCCAATTTGAGCCACTCCACCTCGCCCTCGGGCACCTCAAACACCAGTTCGTCGTGCACCTGCATGATCATCTTGGTGCCACGTCTTTCGTCGTCCAACACCTGCTGCACCTTGTTCATGCTGAGCTTGATCAGGTCGGCCGCGGTACCCTGCATGGGGGCGTTGATCGCGGCACGCTCCAGACCGGCCAGTTGTGCGCCCTTGGCCGACTGGATACCGGCCAGTTGCAGGCGACGGCCAAACACAGTTTCCACATAGCCTTGCTGCTTCGCCAGCGCCCGGGTGGACTCCATGTAGCTTTTGACACCGGGGTAGCGTTCAAAGTAGCGCTGAATATAGTTTTTGGCTGCGGTGTTGTCGATGCCCAGGTTGCGCGCCAACCCAAACGCGCTCATGCCGTAGATCAGGCCGAAATTGATGACTTTGGCATAGCGGCGTTGCTCGCTGCTCACCGCGTCCACCGCCACACCAAACACTTCGGCAGCCGTGGCACGGTGTACGTCCAGCCCGCCGTGGAAGGCGCTGAGCAAAGCCGCGTCGCCACTGATGTGGGCCATGATGCGCAGTTCGATTTGCGAGTAGTCGGCGCTGGCAATGACGCTACCTGCGGGTGCCACAAAAGCCTCGCGCACGCGGCGACCTTCGGGTGTGCGGATGGGGATATTTTGCAGGTTGGGGTCGTTGCTCGACAGGCGCCCGGTAATCGCCACCGCCTGCGCGTAGTGGGTGTGCACGCGGCCCGTGCGCGGCAGCGCCAACTGCGCCAACTTGTCGGTGTAGGTACCTTTCAGCTTGGCCAAGCCACGATGCTCCAGCAGCTTGGCAGGCAGTGGGTAATCCTCGGCCAACTTCTCCAGCACTTCTTCGTCGGTGCTGCGTGCGCCGGTGGCGGTTTTCTTGACCACTGGCATGCCCAGTTTGTCGAAGAAAATTTCACCCAATTGTTTGGGGCTGCTGAGGTTGAAGGGCTGGCCCGCAATCTCGTAGGCCTCAGTCTCCAACTGCAAGATGCGTTGGCCCAGTTCATGGCTTTGCTTGGCCAGCGTGGGCGCGTCGATCAGCACGCCATTGCGCTCAATACGGAACAGCGTCTCGCTGCTGGCAATCTCTAGCTCATAGATGAATTTGAGCTTATCGCTCGCCTGCAGCTGCGGCCACAACACGCCGTGTACATCCAAGGTCTGGTCCGAGTCTTCGCATGAATATTCCGCCGCCTTGGCAATGTCCACTTGGTCAAAGCTGATCTGGTTGACGCCTTTACCGCACAGGTCTTCAAAGGTGATGCCGCTGCGCCCCAAATGGCGTTGGGCCAGGCTGCTGAGGCCATGGGGCATGTGGACTTCGAGCACATAGCTTTGCAGCATGGTGTCGTGCGCGTAGCCCTGCACCTCGATGCCGTGGTTGGCAAATACGTGGCGGTCGTATTTGATGTGCTGGCCCAGCTTCAGCGCCTTGGGGTTTTCCAGCCAAGGTTTGAGCTTGGCCAAAACTTCTTCACGGTTCAATTGCTCGGGCGCACCAGGGTAGCAGTGCGTAACGGGGATGTAGGCGGCCTCGCCGGGCGTGACGCTAAAGGAGATGCCGACGATCTCGGCCCGCATTTCGTCGAGCGACGTGGTCTCGGTGTCCAGCGCCGTGAGTTCTGCGGCTTCGATTTTGGCCAGCCAGGTGTCAAATTTTTCCCAGGTCAGGATGGTGTCGTAGGCCAGGTTGCGGGTGCGGGGAGTTGCGGCTTCGGACGAGGGCGCGTCGAACAGGCCGGGGGAGGCGTTGGGCGCTCGCTCGGAGGAATGGGGGTCGGATCCACGCAGCGAAGCGGAGCTGGCTCTGACCCCTATTCCGGTTTCGCCGGAGATTGCACCAGGAGTTGCATCATCACTCCCCAGCGCCTTTGCCAGCCCTTTGAATCCATGTTTCTCATAAAAACCACGCAGAGCCCTCGTATCCTGAGGCTTTACAGCTATTGAATCCATAGCAGGCAGCGCGGGAAGCCAGTCTTGCAGATCGCAATCGGTCTTAATGGTCAGCAGGCTGCGGCCAGTGGGCAGCCAGTCCAACGCAGCGCGCAGGTTCTCGCCGACCACGCCTTTGATGTTGGCGGCGTTGTCCACCACGGCTTGCAGCGAGCCATATTCCTGCAGCCATTTCACCGCAGTCTTGGGGCCGACCTTGGCCACGCCCGGCACGTTGTCGACGGTATCGCCGACCAGGGTTTGGTAATCAAGCATCAGGCGGGCGGGCACGCCGAATTCGGCCTCTACGCCCGCCAGGTCGCGGCGTTTGCCGTTCATGGTGTCGATGATAGTGATGTGCTCATCGACCAGTTGGGCCAAGTCCTTGTCGCCACTGCTGACGATGACTTCGATCCCTTGGCGCGACGCGATGGCCGCTAGCGTGCCGATCACATCGTCAGCCTCTACGCCCGGCACATCCAGCACGGTCCAGCCCAGAGCGCGCACGACTTCATGGATGGGGGCTATCTGCGTGCGCAGGTCGTCAGGCATCGGATCGCGGTTGGCCTTGTACTGCGGGTAAATGGTGTCGCGGAAGGTCGGACCCTTGGCGTCGAATATGCAGGCGATGTAGTCCGCCGGATATTCCTTGCGCAGGGACTGCATCATGTTGATCATGATGCGGATGGCACCGGTCTTTTGCACCGTGCCGTCGGGCAGGGTGATGCTCATATCGCCGCCGCCCGCAAAGAAGGCACGGTAAAGGTAGCTGGAACCATCCACCAGCAGCAGGGTTTTCTTGTCAGTCATGCGCAGTATTGTGCCCCCACGCTCCACCGCTAGGCGGGTCGCTGCCCCCTCAGGAGGTGAATTCGCCTTGGGGCGGCCCGGCGGCGA
>JBDTAG010000288.1:0-3432 GCA_039924745.1 Rhodoferax sp. | reverse complement strand
GGAGATCGTGGATTGCGACTCAGATGAAATCGTCTACAGCAACCTGTTCACGGGTGTGCATGGCAACTACCTTGCACCCAGCATTCGCGCAGCAGGGTTGGACCCAGCCAATTTGCCCGAGAGCGACCCGAGCAAGATGAATTTTGGCGGTAGCTCGGCCAAAGCTTGGAAGGAAATCTGGGGTTGTGGTCAGGGAATCGGTGTTATTCACAAGGTGCAGGGCACAGCAGAGTTTGTGGCTCAGCTCAAGCGTGAATATGCTCAGGCTCGAGCACGGTTGGCGTTGTAAAACTGGGGGCTGTATGCGTGTCGCGCCCCACGTAAAACACCTGTATTGGGGTTTTTGAGCGACTCGCCTGAAAGTCACCAACGATGCTGTTGGTGGAGGGGGTAAAGCGAGGCAACGTCCAGCAAGGTAGCGATGCCCCGGCTCTGCCCACGGAATCTGGATGCGGCCAATGTGATTGCTTTGCGGGCAACAGGTGTGCCCAAGTCACAAAGGCCGTGGTGTGGATTACTTCACTTCGACGATGAATTCTGCGGTAGGACGGCGAACCTTCTTCAGGTTGACCAGCCAGTCACCTTCATCAGCACGGTAGCCCAAGGGAACGATAACCACGCTGCGCAGGCCGCGTGCTTTGAGGCCCAGAATTTCGTCCAAAGCTGCGGGATCGAAACCTTCCATAGGGGTGCTGTCCACTTGCTCTTCGGCGGCTGCAATCAGGGCCGTTCCCACGCCGATGTAGGCCTGGCGGGCGGCATGTTGGTAGTTCACCTCAGCATCGCGTTGTGGGTACATGCCCAGCAGCATTTTGCGGTAGTTTTCCCAGCCTTCGTTTTTGACACCGCGTTCGGTATTTACCAGGTCAAACATGCTGTTGATACGCTCAACGGTGTAGTTGTCCCAGGCCGCAAAAACCAGCAGATGCGAGCACTCGGTGATCTGGTTTTGGTTCCAGGCGATGGGCTTGATTTTTTCGCGCACTTCTTTGCTGGTCACCACAATCACTTCATACGGCTGCAGGCCACTAGAGGTCGCAGCAAGGCGCGTGGCTTCCAGAATGCGGTCCACTTTTTCTTGTGGCACCACTTTGGCGGGGTTCATCTTTTTGGTGGCATAGCGCCATTGCAGTTTCTGGATCAGATCGGACATCGTTGCTTTCAAATCAGGTCGCCCATTGACACGAGATGTGTGCGGAGATAGCTAGGCGACAGTCAAGGGAGGTGGCGACTATTCCACAAAAAGCAAGGGGCCGCATCGCCCCTTGTTGATTCCCTGACCAATGGCAGGTCGTTCGCCGACCCACCGATGTGCATTGCGCCGAGGGTGAACCTCGGGTAGCAATGGCCCAATCGGCCTAGCGCGGGTTCATTGGCGGCTCACGCCTGGTAGTTCTCGGGGTAAAAGTGCCGCTCGATCAACTCGATCAAGATGTGCAAGACCTTGATGTGTAGCTCTTGCACGCGGTCGGCAAAGCTGCCACCGGGCGTGTTCACGTAGACAGTGCTTAGCGCCTCCAATGCGGCGCTGGCGCGACCGCTCAGCACAATCACTTGCATGCCCAGTGCTTTGGCCGCTTCAGCCGCACGCACAATGTTTTTGCTCGTGCCGCTGGTGCTCAGGGCTACCAGGCAATCGCCAGGGCGGCCATGGGCCTCGATGTAGCGGGAGAACACTTGGTCGTAGCCCAGGTCATTGCCCACGCAGGTCAGATGGCCGGCATCACTGATGGCAGTGGCCGGTAGCGCGGCGCGGTCATTGCGGTAGCGACCGGTCAACTCTTCGGCAAAGTGCATGGCGTCGCACATGGAGCCGCCGTTGCCGCAGGCATAAACGCGGCCCTTGGCGGTGAAGACGGAGATCAGCGTGGCGGCGGCCTGTTCGATGGATGCCAGAGCGGCGGGGTTGCGCAATAGCGCATCCAGTGACGTTTGGGCTTCGCGCAAACTGGTTTCAATGTGGTGTTGCATGGTGGATTCCAGTTTGCGGTGATTGGTAATATTTCAAGCCACTCAGCAGCCTAGAGCAGGTCTTCGTTGGATACAAAGGTGTTCGCCGCTGCGCCCAGAGTCCCAATGATCTGTTGCCAGTCGTAACCGGAATGGGTTTCCAGGTATTCAAAGAACGACGAGTTGGGATCGTTCAACAACACGGCGATCGCGTAGCCGTTGGAGTTATCGCTGAGTTTCAACATGGCATCGTATTTGGTGTCGTTGGCCAAGGCATCGTCTACCACCACAGGAGCCGCATCGAAAAATACCTTCGGCAGCTGGTGTGCCAAGCCATTTCCAAAATCATTGGGGAAAGCGGCTTTGGCAGCGATCAGCGTGCGAATTTCGGAGTAGAAGCCGTAGGGCTGGATTTCGAAATACTCCCGTATCGGAGGTGCGGTGCATAGTTCTTGCGCCCGCTCAAATGCGGCCTCTACCACAAGGCGATCGCCTGATTTGAGCCGCATACGCACCAGCAAGGCCTCTGTGATGCCAGGAAATCCCTCGGCCTGGAAGTGCTGTACCACGCGCTCGGCCGTAGCGTCAGCAGGGAGGGGAGTCAAAATTACCGCCATGAAAAAGCTTCTTTCGAAAAGGGGACGCCGCCTACGGAATTAAAGGCGGTAAAGCCGTCTAGATTAGCACTGGAATGCGCTTATCCTTGAAAGCTACAGTCCCTATTTTTTGTGTTTCTTCCCGTGTCCAGTCACTTTTCGCAACTCGCTGCTTACCTTTCGAACCCGCTAACGCAAATCGCCGTGTTCATGGCGGCATCGGCCTTGATGATTTGGCGTCTACAGGCCATCGAGAGCAAGGGCTTTGAAGGTACCGTGCTGGGCACGCTGATCATGCCGTACTGCTCGGGCTTTGCGAACCTGGTCTTTGCCTTTGTGATGAGCCGTGAAGGCGGCAAAGGCAGCACGGTAATGGAAAACTGCATTGTCAACAACGTTACCAACCTCACATTGGTCCTTGGGCTCACCACGCTGGTATTTGCAGCTGCACCGGCTGTTAGCAAGAAATCGGCAGGCAAGGGAAAAGCACCGGTACAAGCCGAGCGATTGAACCGGTTGGACCTGCTGTTTACTTTGGTGGCGCTGTTTTTGTTTACGGGCACGCTGTGGGCGCTGGCCAAAGATGGCGTGCTGGATTTTTACGATGGCTTGGTACTGGTGGGCCTGTTCGTGTTCTGGCAGGTGTTGCATGTCATAGAAATTTTGAAGAACAACGTGCGCAAAAACCGGGGCTTCCATTGGTCGATCGTGCTGGACCTGGTGTTGATCGGCATCAGCGCCTATGGCGTTTACTACAGCGTGGACTATTTAGTGGATTGGGTGTCCCACACCAAGAACCCCTATATTGGCGCCAAAGACTTGGGCTGGCTCAGCGGCGCGTTGATGGTGGTGCCCAACGCCTTTATCGCACTGTATTACGGCTTCA
>JBDTAG010000287.1:0-4111 GCA_039924745.1 Rhodoferax sp. | reverse complement strand
GTTTGAAGGTTGCGCTTAACGTGTGGCGGATCAGGTCAGCTAACTGCGTCGTTGTTTCGAGGTACTGGCCTTGCAACGCGGCCGCAAGCGGGACGGCATAGGGCTCATCCGAGTTGTCAACCAACAGGTCGCGTAAGTGCTGGCGCGTAACGGACAGCAACAATTCGGAGGCCGACTGCCCGCTACTAGGGTCCAACCGCAAGTCCAGCGGGCCGTCGGCCTTGAAGCTGAAGCCGCGTGCCGGGTTATCAATCTGCATGGACGACACGCCCAGGTCAGCCAGCACCACGTCAAAGCCACCACCGGCCTCGGGCAACAGCGTAGCCAGCTCGGAGAAATTCATGCGGCGCACGATCATTTCTTCCGGCAGAAAGCCAAGTTTGCGCAGGCGCGCTTCTGTGCGGGGCAGCTCGATCGGGTCTACATCGACGCTGTACAGTCGCCCGCCAGGCAATAGCTTAGGGAAAATCTCTTGGGTGTGGCCGCCAAACCCCAGCGTGGCGTCAAGGCCAATCTCGCCGGGTTGGGGTTTCAGAATGTCCAGAATCTCGTTGACGCAGATCGAGCGGTGCATGCCCGCTGGCGTCTGGCCACGGTCCAACACCTTTTGCACAGCTTCGGCGTTACGGGTTGGGTCTAGCTCTTTGTATTTTTCTTCGAAACGTTTGGGGTGGGTGCCTGCATAGCGGACCCGGCGTTGGTGGGGAGTGGCGTCATCGGTCATCCCCAGATTGTGGGGCCGAATCACTGAAGAACATTTACAGTGCCGCTAAGTTGACAGGTAGGCTGACAATCCATAGTTGATGTAGCCGGTGTTACCTCCGTTGTTGCTAGCGGCGTCAAGTTTTTGCACCACCGCCAACATAGACGCTTGCTGCGCCTTCAGCGTGGTTGCGCGCAGGCTTAGGTTGGTCATGGAATCTCCAACATTGGCGTTCGTTGCCAAAGCTTTCGTCGCAACGGGATCCACGGCTTGGCCCAATTTGGCCAATGTGGTTCGTACGCCTGCTGGATCGGCCGCGTAGGCCGCGTCGAACTTGGATCCGTCCCATGTGAAGCTGCCGTCTGACTCAGCTTTGAATCCGAGCTTTTTCAACGCATCCACGGTTGAAGGATTGGATGTAACGCTGCGCATCAGATCACGGCCCACGCGTTCCGCGCTGCCAGATTCTGATATAGCGCTGCCGGGTAACGCCGCTGTTGTCTTGGCGGTTGTAACCGCAGTATTCATACCCACCAAGAAGCGGCTGAGTGCGGTGCGAACGCTTGCGCTGGTGCTGGCGCCAGATAGACCACTCAAGGCCTTGGCAGACAATTGCGCCTCGGAGACGGATGACTTGAGCTTGCCAAAGGAAGTGAGTTGGGCGCTGGTGACGTCCAGTTGGTTTTGGATACGTGCTACTGCCTTGTCCATCGCGTGCGACACCGGGCCCGCGGTTGCTGACTCTTGCGCAGAAGTGGTTTGTTTGCTACCCGTTGTCAGGTTACTTGCAGTCGATGCAGTCGACTTGGTATCGGACAAAGGCGCGATGTTCATGGTGTCTGGTCGGGGGATTGATTGTCGAATGAGCATACCGTCGAGCACGTGGCGCAGTGCCAAAAAGTGACCGCTGAAACCCGCGCATCTTCAAGCGCCAGGGGGTTTGAGCAACCGGTAGTCACTCGGCGAAATGCCAACATGGCGCCGAAACGCGCGGGAGAATGCGCTGTGGTCGGTAAATCCGCTGTCCAGGCCAATCTGCGCCACGGTGCGGTCCGACGCCAACTGGCCCAGCGCAAACTCCAATCGCAAGGACAGCAGCCATCGGCTAGGCGTGAGTTGCAACAGCGCCAGCACATGGCGCTCCAGTTGCGCCACTGACAGCTTGGCATGCTGTGCCAGATCCGCCACGCTGATGGGGTCGGTGCAGTGTTGCCGTGCCCATGCCAGACTACTGGCCAGGCGCTGGTAGACCGGGTTTTGTGTGGAAGGGCCTTTGAGGTCGCGCGAGATGCCGACAATGCCGCGCACCGCTCCACTTTCGCGTATCGGGTGCTTCACCGATAGGCACCAGCCCGATTCGCCGTTCGGAAACAAATGGCGCTCCAGCATGTCGCCCATGCTGACCCCGCTGCGAATCACCTGCAAATCCTGTTGCCAATAGTGCTCTCCCAGCTGTGCTGGAAACACGTCTGCCGCCGTCTTGCCTTTAAGCGCGCGCAGGTCGGGCAGGCCCAGCCGCTGCAGCAGGGTTTGGTTGGCGTGCGTGTAGCGACCGTCAGTGTCTTTGCTGAAATAGACGACGTCGGGCAGGCGGTCAAACAAGGCATGGTGGGCGCTGAGCAGGTCCATGTCGCATTGTGCTGGATTCTGCATCGTAGTAGCGCAGTTTGATCTAGACCCAAGCCCTGCGGGTGGACAAAATTCAACACATGGACAAAATTATTTGTATTGATTCCCACACCGGTGGCGAGCCCACACGGGTTGCGGTGTCCGGCTTTCCGGATCTGGCGGGTTTGGCGTTGCCCACAGCGGTAGAGCGGTTGCGCAGCGAATACGACGCCTACCGCAAAGCCACGGTATGCGAGCCACGTGGCAACGATGTGGTGGTGGGCGCATTGCTCTTGCCCGCAGTCAACCCCGGCTCGTTGGCCTCGGTGATCTTCTTCAACAACGTGGGCTACTTGGGCATGTGCGGCCACGGCACGATCGGGCTGCTGGCCACACTGCAGCACATGGGCCGCGTCACACCCGGGACCTATGCAATTGATACACCAGTGGGCACCGTGCAGGCCCATTTGCATGGCAAAGGCTGGGTAGAGGTAGACAACGTGCCCGCGTACAGACATATGGCTGGCGTAGTGCTGCAGGTTCCCGGTTACGGTCAGGTCGTGGGTGATGTGGCTTGGGGGGGTAACTGGTTCTTCTTGGCCGACGCGGGTGCGCTGCCGCTCTCACTGGCTGGTGTGCAAGACCTGACCGCTTTTTCACTGGCTGTGCGTGCTGCGCTGCGCAAAGCCCACATCACCGGCAGCGATGGGGCAGAGATCGACCACATCGAACTAATGGGTCCGGCACAAACCCATGGCAACAGCGGCCGCAACTTTGTGCTATGCCCCGGCGGCGCCTACGACCGCTCACCTTGCGGCACCGGCACCAGCGCCAAGCTGGCCTGTTTGGCAGCAGATGGCAAGCTGGCCGAAGGCGAGCGTTGGTTGCAAGAGAGTGTGATCGGCAGCGTGTTTGAAGGCAGCTACCGGATGACAGGCGACCAGTTGATTCCCAGCATTCGAGGCCAGGCCCATGTAATGGCCGAAACCACATTGCTATTGGATCGGCGTGACCCTTTTTGCTGGGGGCTGGAATAGTCAGCAACCAGAAAAGCTTTTTTGCAAACAACAAACCAACCCACAGGAGCATCCGCATGAACACATTTTGGCAAGGCGTTTTACCCGCGATCACAACACCCTTTCTTACCAATGGCGAGGTAGATCACGCTTTTCTCGCCCACCATGTGAACCTGATGATGCAGGCAGGCAGCACGGGCGTCGTCCCGTTGGGCTCATTGGGTGAAACCGCCACACTGAGCTTTGAAGAAAAGCGCGCCGTGCTGCGCACCGTGGTCAAGGCCGTTGCCGGACGCGGCGCGGTGGTGCCGGGTGTGGCGGCGTTGGCCACGGCGGATGCGGTGTTGTTTGCGCAAATGGCAGTCGAAGAAAACTGCAGCGGCCTGATGGTGTTGCCGCCCTATGTCTATTCCACAGATTGGCGCGAGATGAAGGCCCACGTCAGCGCCGTCATTGCCGCCACTGCATTGCCTTGCATGCTGTACAACAACCCGATTGCCTACCGCACCGACTTCTCCGCCGTGCAAATGCAAGAGCTGGCTACCATCCACCCCAACCTGGAAGCGGTCAAGGAATCCAGCGCCGATGTGCGCCGCATTGCTGCGATCAAATCGGCACTGGGTTCGCGTCTGCAAATTTTGGTCGGTGTGGACGATTTGATTGTGGAGGGCATTGCTGCAGGCGCTACCGGTTGGGTGGCAGGCCTGGTCAACGCGCTCCCCAAAGAGTCCATCGCGCTTTTCAATCTGGCGCGTGCCGGGCGTTGGGCCGAAGCCGAGCCGCT
>JBDTAG010000286.1:0-4915 GCA_039924745.1 Rhodoferax sp. | reverse complement strand
AGACGAAGACGCCACGTCGCTTGGCAGTGGTGACGACGAACCCAATTGGGATGGCGACGGCACGACCGAGATGGTGCCGGACGACGGCGAGTGGGGTACCGACGCCAAGGCCAAGACCAACAACTTGGGCGACGGCGAAGACACCGATGCCACCGAGCTGGCCCGCACGCAAGAGTCGCTGCAATCCTTTTTGCACCGCCAAGCCCTGAGCTTGCGTCTGAACGAGACTGACTCCAGTGCGTTGCGCTTCTTGATTGAGTCGCTGAACGACGACGGCTACCTGGAAGACCCGCTGACCGACCTGGCGCGCGGCCTGGCCGGTGACGACGAAGAGCAGGTTGAAGACTTGGTACACCATTTCACCGTAGCGCTGGGTTTGCTACACAGCCTGGAACCCGCCGGTGTGGGCGCGCGTGACCTGGGTGAATGCCTGCGTCTGCAACTGCGCGCTCGGTTGGACGATGTGTTGAACCCTCCCGAGGCTGAACACGCCACGCTGCTGTCGCTGGCCCTGCGCATTTGCGGTCAGCCCATGGATTTGCTGGCCCGCCGCGATGTTAAAAATTTGGTACTGCGTTGCGCTGGCTCCGACGCACAAACGCGCGAAGCCATCACCCTGATCGCACGCTTGGAGCCAAAGCCGGGTCGCCGCTTTGTCGATGTGGAGCGCAATATTGTGGTGCCCGACGTGCTGGTGGTAGCGGTGGGCAAGGTACGCGTCGGCGTCAACCCGCAGTTTCGCGTCATGCTCAACCCGGAGGTCATGCCCAAACTGCGCGTGCACGACATTTATGCCAACGTGCTGCGCAACCACCGTGGCGGCGGTAAAGACAGCGCCAGCTACGCCGGGCTGCAACAACGCCTGCAAGAAGCGCGCTGGTTCATCAAAAACATCCAGCAGCGCTTTGACACCATTCTGCGGGTCAGCACGGCCATCGTGGAACGGCAAAAAGGATTTTTCACCCACGGTGAGATGGCCATGCGCCCGTTGGTGCTGCGCGAGATTGCCGATGAGCTGGGTCTGCACGAATCCACCATCAGCCGCGTCACCACCGCCAAGTACATGGCTACGCCGTTTGGCACGTTTGAGCTGAAGTATTTCTTTGGCTCGGGCCTGGGCACCGAATCGGGTGGCAACGCGTCCAGCACCGCGGTGCGGGCGCTAATCAAGCAATTCATCAGCGCCGAGAGCGACAAGAAGCCGCTCTCTGACAACCAAATTTCCGAGATGCTCAAAGAGCAAGGCATCGAATGCGCCCGCCGCACCGTGGCCAAATACCGCGAGGGACTGAAGATCGCCCCCGCGTCGCTGCGCAAGGCGCTTTAGCCAACGGTCGGCAAAGGATCAGGCGTTGGCTGGCTCCGTCGCCCCGGCCGTTGGCTGTGTAGCAGGTTCTTCGACATAGGCGGCACCGCCGAACTTGAGCGCGGTATGCACGCGCCGTGACTGGAGTAGCGGGTAGAACATCTGGTGGTACCAACGCTCTTGCCCAAACAGGCGGTCATCAATCAGGCCGACCTTGGCCGGGTATTGGCGGGTGATGTGGGCCGAGCCAAAAATCATGTCCCACAGAAAAAGCATGTTGCCAAAATTGCCCTTGTAGTGGCCGATGCCGTCGTCATTGGTGATGGCGTGGTGCGCCCAGTGCGTAGCGGGGGTAGAAAAGGTCCGCTCCACCACCCACATCACGGGGTGCAATGCACGGATACGGTACAAGGGTTCGTCCCAGCGCCAGGCGCAGTGCGCGCCCATGATGAAAGCCAATTTGACTACCAGATAACCCGTATACACCCAGCCGCCAATCCCCAGATACAGCAGCGCGCCACTGATCCACAGCCCGGGCATCAACATGTAGTAAAAGAAATTATTGCGGTAGGTGACGCGAATGCTCATGTACTCGGCCGAGTGGTGCGCCCGGTGCAGCGGCCACATCAATGGCGAATGCGAAATGCGGTGCCACCAGTATTGCGTCATGTCATCGCCCACGACCAAGATGGCGACCATCGCCCACCAGGGCAAATGGGCCAAGGCACCTGCCGATTCGGGGAAGAAAGCCTCGCCAGCTTTGCGCATGGCAACCAGCGCGATCGGTTGCGAAATGGCGACCAGACTGATAAACATCAAAAGCTCCAGCTTGGTGTCATTGCTGGTCGCGGTTACGGTGTCTTGGTAGCGTCGGCTGATGAACTCTTTCAAGGCAAATCCGAGTATCAGACACAGGATCAGCAGGTTTTGCGTTTGCACGGCGGTCATCGGGCTTGTCTCCTCATTCTTGTGTGGTGTGCACAATGTAATTTGCCGACTTCATTGCGTCCATTGCATTGTTTGCATCGATTCAATGCAGTGAAGGTATTGGGTGGTGGGGTTTTTGGGGTGCGGAAATAGTGCGAACCTGTTGCGGCCATGGGGTACGATCCCCGCCTTATCGGGATGAATGCGTGAACCAACTTCAAATTTTTCTACCCTGCGCCGCTGGCGTAGAAGACCTGCTGGCCCATGAGGTGCATGACCTCACAGGCCTGCAAGGCCAAGACCTGCTGACCCGCCGTGGCGGTGTCATGGCGCAAGCCTCGTGGCGCGACGCCATGCGGCTCAACCTGCACAGCCGCTTGGCGCAGCGGGTACTGGTGCAACTGAGCTACACCGACTACCGCAGCGAACAAGACCTGTACCGCGCCGCCTCTGAGGTGGCGTGGGAGATCTGGTTCACTCCCAAACAAAGCATCAAGGTGGAAGTGACGGCGCAACACAGTCCGCTCACGTCGCTGAATTTTGCCGGCCTCAAGATCAAAGACGCGGTGTGCGACCGCTTCCGCGACAAGGCCCACGGCGTGCGGCCCGATGTCAACACCCAATGGCCCGATGTGCGCATCTACGCCCACCTGACCACCGACACCTGCTCGCTGTACATCGACACCTCGGGCGAGCCGCTGTTCAAGCGCGGCTGGCGCGAAGACAAGGGCGAGGCGCCGCTGAAAGAAACGCTGGCCGCGGCCATGATTGCCGCTAGCGGCTGGGCGGATGGAGACGACGACCTGCTGCCGCTGTACGACCCCTGTTGTGGCAGCGGCACCATAGCCATTGAAGCCGCGCAGATTGCCTGCAACATCGCGCCGGGCAGCCTGCGCCGCTTTGCCTTTGAAAAATACATCCCGTTCCAGCAACACGTGTGGGATGGCATCAAAGCGGAAGCCGCTGCAGCCGTGGTCAAGCCAGAGCCGGGTCAATCCGCTCTCATCTACGGCAGCGATGTGGCCCACCGCATGGTGGACTTCGCGCAGCGCAATGCCGAGCGCGCGGGTGTGGCCGACGTCATCGAGTTCCGGGGTGGCGACGCCTTGCAGCGTATGCCGCCCACCGACATACCCGGCGTTTTGATTTTGAACCCTCCCTATGGCGACCGGATCGCAGTCGCCGGTATCAGCGGTGCTGGGGCGCGGCGCTCGGGATCGCCCAACCGGGGCGACCGCAATGACGCGCCCCTGCCGGATTACGAAGCCCAAAGCGGCGCCCGTGAGCAGGCGGTGACCGAAGACGGCGGCGAGTTTTTCAGCCAGCTCGCCACGCACTGGAAGAAAAACTTCAGCGGCTGGACCGGCTGGATACTCACACCCGACCTCAAGCTGCCCAGCAAGATGCGCCTCAAGGAATCGCGCCGCGTGCCCATGTGGAACGGCCCCATCGAGTGCCGTATGTTCAAGTTCGACATGGTCAAAGGCGCAGCCCGCAAACGACCAGATGCGGAGCCCGGCGGTGTCTGATACAACCACGGCGCACGAGCAGCCGCTGTCCCACCATCTGCTGACGATGGCGTACAACAACGCCTGGGCCAATCACCGCCTGTTGGCCGCCTGTTCAAAGTTGACGCAGGCCGATTTTGAGCAAACCCGCACCAGCTTTTTCCCGTCCATCAAAGCCACCCTCAACCACAACCTGACGGTGGACTGGTTTTATGTGGATGCGTTAGAACGTGAAGCGCGGGGTGATTTACCCAACCCTGATAGCGGTCAGTTTTTTGCGGTCAAAGAACCGTTGTACAACGTGCTTGCATTGCAGCGCGCACAAGCCGACGTAGACCAGCGTTTGCTGGCCTACTGCGCCGAGCTGCGCGATGACCAGTTGCAGCGCGAGGTTGTCATCCTGCGGGCCAGCGGCCCCAAAGCCAACACGCGGGTACGCCTGCTGGCCCATGTGTTCCAGCACCAGATACACCACCGTGGGCAGGCTCACGCCATGTTGGCAGGTACGTCAGTCGCGCCACCGCCGCTAGATGAATTCTTTACAACCGGTAACGCCGCTGAACGCGCATCAGACTTTGCCGCGCTGGGCTGGACCGAGGCCCACGTGTGGCAGACGCGCTAACACCTGCGGTGGTGGTGGACACCAACATCATTCTGGACACCTTCGTCTTCAACGACCCCGCCGCCAAACCCCTGCTAGCCGCGTTGCAGTCCGGCACCCTGCGGTGGATCGCCACCCCCCCCATGCGCGAAGAGCTGGAGCGCGTGCTGGCTTACCCGAAGATCGCCAAACGCTTGGCCTACTACCAGTTGCAGGCGGCGGATGTGCTGGCGCAGTTTGACGCACTGTCGCAGATGGTGGATGTAGCCGCCAAGGCGCCGATCATTTGCAAAGACCCGGACGACCAAAAATTCATTGACTTGGCCGTTGCGCACAAGGCACTGGTGCTGAGCAAGGACAACGCCGTGCTCTGTATGCGAAAACGGCTTCTAGCCCTCGGTGCGCAAGCCGATACCGCTATAAAAATAATAGCGAACGCTGACCTTTGAGGCCTTGTCCCTTCAGGCCGGCAGCACCTGCAGCGGCTCGCTCTGCAGTAAAAAGCTTTGCGCCACGGCCAACGGCCAGGTTTGCCGGTAGATCACAGGTAGAGCCTGCAAATCGCTTTCCAGC
>JBDTAG010000285.1:0-4239 GCA_039924745.1 Rhodoferax sp. | reverse complement strand
GCCGACCACAACTGGCGGCTGAAGGCCTGGCCGCGCTGCAGGCCGGCGCCTTCCACATCACCACCGCCGGCTCCACCTACTTCAACACCACGCCGCTGGGCCGCGCCGTCACCGGCACCATGCTGGTCAGCGCCATGCAGCAGGACGATGTGAACATCTGGGGCGACGGCTCCACCTTCAAGGGCAACGACATCGAGCGCTTTTACCGCTACGGCTTGTTGGTCAACCCCGCACTGAAGATCTACAAGCCCTGGCTCGACCAGCAGTTCATCGACGAACTGGGTGGGCGGTCAGAGATGAGCGCCTTCATGACCGCCAACGGCTTTGGCTACAAGATGAGCGCCGAGAAGGCCTACAGCACCGACAGCAACATGCTGGGTGCCACGCACGAAGCCAAAGACTTGGAGTTTTTGAACAGTGGCATGAAGATCGTCAACCCCATCATGGGCGTGCCCTTCTGGAAAGACGACTGCGTCGTCAAGACCGAAGAAGTCAGCGTGACCTTTGAAGAAGGCCGCCCCGTCGCGCTGAATGGCGTGCAGTACCCCGACCTGGTCAGCCTGATCCTCAAGGCCAACGAAATCGGCGGCCGCCACGGCCTGGGCATGAGCGACCAAATCGAGAACCGCATCATCGAAGCCAAGAGCCGCGGCATCTACGAAGCCCCCGGCCTGGCCCTGCTGTTCATCGCCTACGAGCGCCTGGTCACCGGCATTCACAACGAAGACACCATCGAGCAATACCGCGACAACGGCCGCAAGCTCGGCCGCCTGCTGTACCAAGGCCGCTGGTTTGATAGCCAGGCCATCATGCTGCGCGAGACTGCCCAGCGCTGGGTCGCCAAAGCCGTGACCGGCACCGTGACGCTGGAACTGCGCCGAGGTAACGACTACTCGCTACTCAACACCGAGAGCCCCAACCTGACCTACCACCCCGAGCGCCTGAGCATGGAAAAAGTGGAAGACGCGCCGTTCAGTCCGGCAGACCGTATTGGTCAATTGACCATGCGGAATTTGGACATTGTGGATACACGGGCCAAGCTGGCTATTTATTCCAATGCGGGGTTGCTGGAATTGGGCAAGGGAGATGATTTCTTGAAGTTAGGTAAGTAAGCCTCTACGGCCCCTCAAATGACAAAGCCCGCCAAGTGAAAGCTTGGCGGGCTTTGTCATTTCAGCCTATCCACGCAACACACTGAACTTGCGAAACAGCTCTGCCGTCAGCGGTCTATCTAGCCGCCATGTAATAGAAATCGGCCGGTCGCCCTCATGCGATACCAATTGCACAGGACCCACCGCGACATAGGCAGCCTCACGGACTTCACGAACAAAGAGTTGAAACTTCCAACCATTGGTAGGGCTCTCTGTGTAGCGCCGCCCCGAATTGTTATTGGGTCCAGCGCGGTTTTGCGTTTGCCAGTGGAACAATTCGGGGCTAATGGCGTAGTCCTTGTACTGAACGCGCTCTTCAAACCCTTCGCTTTTATCCAGAGTCACGAATAAAATTTCGATCTTCTCTTGCACCAACGGCAAACAGCCGCTGTCTGACAGTGGGCGCGCTGTCGGAGTCAGGTAGCCGACGGCAGACAGAATCTCCGCCCGCGTGTAGCGCCCGTGCAAAGCCAGTGTCCAGCCGTCCGGTGCACCACGCAAGGGCAGCGGCTCCAACGAACTTCGTTCTTGCAAGATGCCGACGATCTCCAGCAATTCAGCATGCACCACGGGGTTGGCGGATACGAGCGCGAGAAACTCCGGGGGCGTGATGAGTTCCGTGCGCGTGGGCAGCAATTGGTAGGCCAGCATTTGGATGCGACGCGCGTCAACCTCGCCACCGCCTAACGCAGCCTGCCAAGCAGCAAGCAGAGCCGGATCATTCGCATGCTGCAGGCTGAATATCCGGCGGACCAGGTCTGCTTCGCGCTGGCCCACAGGCGCAGGCTCCAGATTCACCCGCCGCTTCAAGCTGGTCCAGGACCGGGCAGTGGCGCCACCGGTATAAATTTCACCCAACTCCAATTGGCTATCCATCAGGAAGTTGCGCAGTAACAAAGGCGTGCCGCTTTGCAGCGCAGCCCACGCCGCCAATTCCGCGCACAAACGAATCACGTTCAAGTTCAGCGCCTGCTGCAAACTGGCCAATACCCGGTCACGCGCCACCCTGTCAAACTGAATGTGCACACCCGCCGGGAGCGTGCTGAAACCGTTGGCGACTGCGTCAACAATCTGCCGCCGACTCTGCCCGGTGATCGACCGCAACAGCACATCAAACCGAAATTCGTTGTTGTACAGACCGACAAAGTCTAGTACCAGGCAGGCATCTTTACCCTTGGCAAGCCGCAGCCCACGGCCGATTTGCTGTTGAAAGATCACGGGGCTTTGCGTTGGACGCAGCAGCAGGATGGCATTGGCATCCGGGATGTCAATGCCTTCATTGAACACATCGCAACTGCAAATGATCTTGAGTTCACCACGGCTGAGTTGTTGCACCGCGGCCGTGCGCGCTGCCTGCGAGTCCGCGCCCGTGAGTGCAATAGCAGGCAAGCCAGATCGGTTGAAGAATTCCGCCATGAAGTGTGCATGCCCCACGCTCACGCAAAAAGCCAATCCCTTGAGTGCGTTCAAGTCGGCGACATACTTTTCTAAGGCGTTGACCACCACTCTGGCTCGCACCGCGTTTCCTGACACGATGTTGGAAAGCTGCGCCACTTCAGCACCGCGCCCCCACTCCACGGTAGTCATGTCGGTGTCGTCTGCCGTGGCGTAATACTCAAACGGGGTAAGCAACTGCTGGTCCAGCGCATCCCACAGCCGCAGCGACACAGCGGGTGAGCCGTCTGGTCGGTTGTCAAAGTACTGCATCAGGCTTTGGCCGTCTGAGCGTTCAGGCGTGGCAGTCAAGCCAAGCAAGTAGTGAGGCTGCACCGCACCAATGAATAGGTCAAAGGTTGCGGCAGGTAAGTGGTGCGCCTCGTCCACGATGACCATGCGCCAAAAGTGGCTGCCCAACTGCTCCACCAAACGGCGGCCGTGTACCGTGTTGATCGTGGCGAAAATGTGCTCGTACTGCGCGGGCGTGTTATCGCCATCCAGCAGTTCACCAAATGCTGGGTCCCGCAATACCTGCCTGAATGTGGACAACGCTTGCAACAAAATTTGAGCGCGGTGGGCGATGAAAAGGAGTTTGGGCGCGACGCCCTCTTCCTCTCGTAAACGCAAATAGTCAAACGCCGCGACCACAGTTTTCCCCGTGCCCGTGGCAGCCACCACTAGATTGCGACGGCGGCCCAGCCTGCGCTCAGCGGCCAATTGGTCGAGCATTTCCTGCTGATACGACTTCGGGCGCAAATCAAACCAGGTTTGTAGCGCCACCACCGCACCGCTTGGCGCGGTTTGGCGGCCACCATGGCCGCGCTCGCTGGCCAGCGCACGGGTCAATGCTTCGCAGTGCTGCTCGTTGTTGGGGTCATAAGGCTGGAACTCATGGTCGTTCCAAAGCGTCTCGAAATTAGCCACCGCGGCAGAGAACAAAGACGTGCCACTGGCCTGGGCAAACTTCACCGTCCACTCGATGCCACCAATCAGTGCGGACTCCGACAAGTTGGCGCTGCCGACGAACGCAGTGCCGAAATGCGTGGCGCGATGAAAGATCCATGCCTTGGCGTGCAAACGGGTGCGCCGACCATCGAGCGAGATACGCAACTCAACGCCAGGCAACTTAGCGAACGCATCCACCGCGCGCACCTCGGTGGCACCAATGTAGGTGGTGGTCAAAATTCTGAACTTTGTCTTCGGGTTGCCATGGGCATCGAGCGCAGTGACTTGCTGCAATACATCCAGCAATTTGCGCACGCCGCTCCAGGTAATGAAGCTCACCAGAATGTCCACTCGGTCCACGGCACGTAGTTCGGCACGTAACTCATTGAGCAGGGACGGGTCGGCTCTGGCGGACGTGAACAGCCAGGGGTGGCGCAGCCCCGTGGCGGGCATAGCCACATCGGCATTGGGCGCATGAACCGACTTGAGCAACTGGGCTGGCATCGCCAGCAGACGCTCGCCCTGCCCGCTAGGGCGAAGCTGAATCAACAGCTGGCGGATCAGTTCAATTTCGGCCTTAGCCTTTTCGCTCGCATCGGCCTGCCCGGCAGCCACCGCGTCCAGCAGTTCCGGCAAGCGGTGCACCAATTCGGCAATGAACTGTTCGCGCCGCTGGTGCGCGGTGGGTGCCGCCACCAGCGCACGG
>JBDTAG010000284.1:0-5204 GCA_039924745.1 Rhodoferax sp. | reverse complement strand
CGCTGCGGATGCCGCCGTCCATGTGCACTTCAATGTTCTTGCCCACTGCGTCTACCACGGCTGGCAGCGCGCGGATGGACGATTCGGCGCCGTCCAGTTGCCGCCCGCCGTGGTTGGAGACGATGATCGCGTCGGCACCACTGTCCACCGCCAGCTTGGCGTCTTCGACGTCTTGAATGCCTTTGAGGATGAGCTTGCCACCCCAGCGCTTTTTGATCCACTCCACATCGGCCCAGTTCAGCGTCGGGTCAAACTGTTGCGTGGTCCAGGCGGACAAATTGCTGGGGTCGGTAATGCCGTCCACATGGCCGATGATGTTGCCAAAGCCACGCCGAGGCGTGCCCAGCATACCCATGCCCCATCGCACCTTGGTGGCCAGGTTGATCATGTTCGCCAGCGTCGGTTTGGGAGGGGCACTCAGGCCGTTTTTCAAATCCTTGTGGCGCTGGCCGATGATTTGCAGATCCAGGGTCAACACCAGGGCTGAACAATTGGCGGCGCGGGCGCGTTCGATCAGACGCTCAATAAATCCCCGGTCGCGTATGACATAGAGCTGGAACCAGAACGGGTGGTTGCCGGTGCCCTTGGCCACATCTTCAATGGAGCAAATGCTCATGGTGGACAGCGTAAAGGGTACGCCAAACTTTTTGGCCGCATTGGCTGCCTTGATCTCACCATCGGCATTCTGCATGCCGGTCAGACCCACAGGCGCTAAAGCCACCGGCATGGCGACGGGCTGGCCGATCATGGTGCTGGCCGTGCTGCGGTTGTCCATATTGATGGCCACGCGCTGACGGAATTTAATCTTCTGAAAATCGGATTCGTTTGCTTTGTAGGTGCTTTCGGTCCACGAGCCAGAGTCGGCATAGTCGTAGAACATGCGGGGCACGCGCTTCTGGGCGAGTACGCGCAGGTCTTCGATGTTGGTGATCACTGTCGTCATGGGTTTGTCTCCTGGTCTGGGTGAAGATAGTAGCCCGCCAGCGCAAAGGCTGGCGTGAAATCCTGTGGTGGTGGATTGAATTTTTTTAATGGCATGGGCTAGACTGCGCCCGGCTGATCGAACTACACAAGGGAGCGGGCATATGGTCTTATGGGGTGCAATCTGGGGGGCCATACTGGGCTACTGCGTGGACAGAGGCAGTGATGGCGCGGGCTTTCTTTTAGGGGCCGTCTTGGGCGCCTTGGCTGGCTGGTCGTTGCGCAAGGCTGTACGCACGGCTGCAAGGCAGGCGGCTTTGGAAGTAATGACAGAGCAACAAGGGACGGTACCGGCATCCCGCACGGCAACACCTAGTGTGACAGTGCCGGCCGTTCTAGCGCCTGCGGCAGTGCAAGCCGCAAACCCGGTTTCCGAAACCGATTGGAGCGTAGATCTGCCGATTCACGTGCCCAAGGGCGCGCTCCTCGTCGATCCTATCGACGCACCGATCGATGCACTCAGCATCCAGTCCGGTTTTAGCCACACGCAGCCGGATATGACTGCGAACATGGCTGACGACGTAACTGAATTTCCTACCGTTCAAACGCCTGACCTGGTGAGCCGCGCATTCGGCGCCGCACGCAATTGGCTGTTTGGAGGCAACACTATTGTGCGCATGGGCGTGCTGGTGCTGTTTGTGGGCCTGGCGTTTTTGGCTAAATTCGCCATCGACAACGCCATGCTGCCGCCTGAACTGCGCTTGGCGGCCATCGCTGCGGCGGGCATTGGTCTTTTTGTTTTTGGCTGGAAGCTGCGCGCGCGCCAACCAGACCGTTTGGCGTATTCGCTCACGCTCCAAGGTGCTGGCGTGGGGGTGCTGTATCTGACGGTGTTCGCGGCGTTCCGCCTGTACCACTTCTTGCCAGCAGGCGCGGCGTTTGGCGTGTTGGCGTTGGTGTGCGCTTTTTCTACCGCGATTGCGTTGTTGCAAAACGCCATGCCAATGGCCTTCATCGGCTTTGCCGGTGCCTTTGCCGCGCCGATTCTGCTGTCCACCGGGCAGGGTGACCATGTCGGCTTGTTCAGCTACTACCTGATGCTGGGTGCCGCCATCGCCGCCGTGGCGTGGGTGAAGGCTTGGCGCGCGTTGAACCTGTTGGGATTTTTCGCGACGTTTGGCGTGGCCACCGCATGGGGTGTTTTGAAGTACCAGCCCGCGCAATTGGCCACCACCGAGCCGTTTTTAGTCGCATTTTTTGCGCTCTACCTGGCAGCCAGCCTGATGTATGCGACGCGCCACGGGCTGAAGCCCAAACAGGCTGTTGATGCGACGTTGGTCTTTGGCCTGCCGTTGGTGGCGTTTGGTTTGCAAGCCAGTCTGGTGCGCGATGTGGAATACGCCACAGCTTTCTCATCCCTGGCGCTGGGTGCTATCTACTTGGCGTTGGGTTGGTGGGCACTCAAACGCACTAAGGCAGGCAACGATGCGGATGTAGGCCAATGGCTGGCCGAATGCTTCGTCGCGCTGGGCCTGGGTTTTGTGACGCTGGCCGTGCCGCTGGCACTGGATGCGCGGTGGACCACGGCCGTGTGGGCGGCCGAAGGCGCTGCTGTCTACTGGATGGGCAAGCGCCAGGACCGTTGGCTGGCGCGCTTGGCCGGTCTTGCGCTGCAACTGTTTGCTGCGATGAGCTTCCTGAAATCGTTTGAAACCGTTCAACTCTCGCCATGGCCTCTGGCAAACCCGGCCTTCATCGGTGCCGTGTTGATGGCCTTGTCTGCGCTGGCGATTGCACACTGGTCACGTCCCGGAGACGCCGCACCGGATGTACCGCCGGCGTCGCCCTTTGTCGCGCTGGAGCATGCGCTGTCACCCGTCTTCTTTTGGGCCGGATTTTTGTGGTGGCAGTTTGCTCTGGGCCACGAGATCGAGCGTGGCATGCCCAATGCCGAAGGCTTGTGGACGCCAGTTTTCGCCAGCAGCCTGCAGGCGTATCTGGAAATGCTCGGTTGGCTGGGCAGTGCCTGCTTGGCGCATCGCTTTGCGTTGCCTACCCGCGTGCGGCCCTGGTTAATTGCCGCAACGCCAGCCTGGTTCTCGTTGCCGATCATGGTCGTCGTTGCCCTGCAGGGCGCCTGGGATCTGCACAATGTGTTTGAGGCGTGGGGCTGGATCGTCTGGCCGGTGGCTTTGATCTTGCATTTTGCGACGCTGAAGCAGTTGGACCGCATGCCACCACAGCGCTGGTGGTCTTGGGTGCACAGCGGTGGGGTGTGGCTGGTGGTCTTGCTGATTGGCAATCTGATTGTGTGGGCGGTGCAGCAAGCCCAGTTGCAGGGCACAGCGTGGGCCAGTGTGATCTTTTTGGTCGCCAGCGTGGTGGTGTTGCTGGGGCTTACCCAGCCCGCGTTCTACGCACCGCAGGGCCGCATGCGCTCGCGGTGGCCGTTAGACCGCTTTGCCTATGCCTACTTGTGGCGCGCTGCAGTGCCGTTGGCTGTCTGTGTGGCGCTGGGCGCATTGGTGGTGGCCGTCTATTCCGACGGTAACGCCAAGCCTTTGCCATTCGTTCCCTTGCTTAACCCGACCGACATCACCGTTGCGCTGGCCTTGGCTGCCTGCGCCATGTGGTTGGTGCGTGTGCGCCAAAGCGGCTTGGCGGTGCCACAGGGCATCCTGAGCGGGCGCTGGACTTTGGTGTTAGCGGGTTTGGGCTTTATCGCGGTCAACACCGTATGGCTGCGCGCCGTGCACCATTTGGCGGGCGTGCCGTGGGATGCGGACCAACTGTTTGCCTCTTTTCTGGTGCAAACGGGTTACTCGATCCTGTGGACGTTGTTGGCCATGGCACTGATGCTGGTGGCGCACCGTCGCCATACGCGGCCAATGTGGATGGGTGGCGCGGCGCTGCTCGGCCTCACGGTTGCCAAATTGTTTTTGGTGGACTTGTCCAACCGCGGTGGGTCTGAGCGGATCGTCGCTTTCATTGCGGTGGGTGTGTTGATGTTGGTGGTCGGTTACTTTGCCCCCATACCGCCTGCCGCTTTAGTATTGGCTGAAGGTACGGATGAGGAGATTGCATGAGATTGAAAAGCAGCCTGCGTGCTGCCACGCATTGGGTCGCCGGCGTACTCATTGTCATCAGCACAGGCGTGATGGCAGCCGACGCGCCGCAGCCCGCAGACTTCACATGGCGCGCCACACTGACTCCGCCTATCGGAGCCAGCTTGGCGCGAATCGACGTACCGGTGCAGGCCTTGCTGGGCATGCGCAGTGGAAGTGCCAACGATGTGCGGGTGTTCAACGCCGCTGGTGCTGTGGTGCCATTTGCGTTGCTGGGTGGGGCAGACCTGCGCCGTGCCGCGCCGTTTGCGCAGACCACCAGCTACAAAGCGTACCAACTGTATGCAGCCAATAGCCCTGAGGGCAAACCCGCCCGTGGCACGGTGCAGGTGCATGTGGACTCAGGCGACCAGCAGGGCAGCGCCTGGGTGCGCTGGGACCGCCCAGACATGAAGACCAGCGCCATCGACGCTGCCGCGCAGCCCTTGCAGGCGGCTTTGTTCGACATGCGTGCTGAAAAGCAAAACTTGGGCGCGTTGGACCTGGTGGTAGACCTGCCGCACAACGCGCTAGTCCATATGGCGGTCGCTACCAGTACCGACTTGATCGAATGGACGCCGGTTGCAACCAAGGGGCCGCTGTTCCAGTTTGACGGAGGCGATGCGCCTGCCAATTCTGTGCTGGAGTTGGTCCAACCGCTGCACGTGCAAGATCGCTATCTACGACTAGCCTGGCCCGGACAAAACGGTGTGAAGCTGCGCGCGCTGACTGGCAACATTGCCGCGTCTCAGACGGTTGCACCACCGTTGCGCGCCGATCTGCCGCCGGGCACGCTAGATGGCAATAACGCGCTTAAATGGAATTTGCCTTTTGCCACCCCTATCGCCGCGTTGCACCTGCATGCGGTGCAGAACAACAGCTTGGTGCCAGTTCGCATATTAGGGCGCGGTGACGCAGCACAGCCTTGGCGCATGTTAGCGTCGACCATTGTCTACCGGCTGGATGGCGCAGGCCAGAGCGGCAGCAATCCGCCCACCGCACTGCGCGCCGCATCGTTGCAAAGCTTGCGCGTAGAAGTGGGGAAGGGCATGGCATTGCCTGACGGCGGTTTGCAAGCAGCGGTGGAATTTGCACCCGTGCAGGTGGCGTTTTTGGCGTCGGGCGCCGGGCCATTTACGCTCGCCGTTGGCAGGCCACAAACTTCCGCCGCCGCGGTAG
>JBDTAG010000283.1:0-4491 GCA_039924745.1 Rhodoferax sp. | reverse complement strand
CGGAAAGAAGATACTCGACACCCGAATAGTCTGAGTTAAGCAGTTTGCGCTCTCGCCTTTCGCATCCAGCCGCTCCAATAGGTATTTTGGTCGCTTTCGAGAACGAAGGCGAGCTCATCCAATACACGGATTAGCTCTTGAGTTTTCAGGCCCAATTTATAAGCACCGCGATGTAGACCGTAGTGCTCTGCGGGATATTCTGGAATCATCCCTTGTGTAATTGGCTCCTAGCCCTCGCCCGATATACATAGTATGCTCCCATAAATATAGCAACCAATTCTGCGGCAACGAAATAACCATGCCGACTCCCAGCCACTGTAACCAATCCCCCAAGCCGGGCAAGCGGTGCGAGCTGAGCGATCCCTTGTGCGTGGCTGAGGAGCGCAGGGTCGGGCGGATCAGGGCTGGCGTTGTTTGAGGCGAAGCCGAGTTTAGCCAGACCCCGCCCGGCACGAGCACCGCAAGACAGCCCGCAGGGCCCACGCACCAGGGTCGATCAGTCCGCACCGCTTGCCCGGCGTGCGCGCCCCACAGTGCCACCCAAAACGCCCCCACCAACGCAAACCCACCACATGGACTACAGTTCCATCTTTGCCCATTTGCCGAACCGCCCCATGCCCGCCCCGACCCCTATCGCCGCCTCAGACCGCACACCCAAGGGCGCTGATGACGCGCCAGCGCCCGCCGGCCATTTCATCCGCTACCCCAATTCGCCGTTTGAGCTGTTTCAGCCATACCCACCGGCCGGCGACCAGCCAGAAGCGATTGACCAATTGGTAGAAGGGGTTATTGACGGCGAGGTGTTCCAGACCCTACTGGGCGTAACGGGCTCGGGTAAGACCTTCACCATGGCCAACGTGATCGCCCGCCTGGGCCGCCCGGCCATTGTGTTTGCGCACAACAAGACACTGGCCGCTCAGTTGTACAGCGAGTTCCGCGAGTTCTTTCCCAACAACGCGGTGGAGTATTTCGTCAGCTACTACGACTACTACCAGCCTGAAGCCTATGTGCCGCAGCGCGATTTGTTCATTGAGAAAGACAGCGCCATCAACGAGCACATCGAGCAAATGCGCTTGTCGTGCACCAAATCGATTCTGGAGCGGCGTGATGTGATCATTGTGGCCACGGTGTCGGCCATCTACGGTATCGGCCAGCCCGAGGCGTACCACAAGATGGTGATGACTCTGCGTGCTGGCGACAAGCTCAACCAGCGCGATGCGATATCGCAGTTGGTGCGTATGCAGTACCAGCGCAACGACATGGATTTCAGCCGCGGCACCTTCCGCGTGCGCGGCGACACCATTGACATCTTTCCCGCGGAACACTCCGAAATGGCGCTGCGCCTGGAGATGTTTGACGACGAGATTGAATCGCTGCAACTGTTTGACCCGCTGACCGGGCGCATTCGGCAAAAAATTCCCCGTTTTACGGTCTACCCCGGCAGCCACTACGTCACGCCGCGTGAACAGGTGCTGATGGCTGTGGAAACCATCAAGGTTGAGCTGTCAGACCGGCTCAAAGAATTTGTCAGCCAGGGCAAGCTGGTCGAGGCCCAGCGCCTGGAGCAGCGCACACGCTTTGACTTGGAAATGCTCAGCGAGGTCGGCCATTGCAAGGGCATTGAAAACTACAGCCGCCACTTGGCGGGCAGTGCACCCGGCGACCCGCCATCCACGTTGACGGATTACATGCCCAAAGACGCGGTGATGTTTATCGACGAAAGCCATGTAACTATCGGTCAATTTGGTGCCATGTATTTGGGTGACCGTTCGCGCAAGACTACGCTGGTGGAATACGGTTTCCGTCTGCCCAGCGCGCTGGACAACCGGCCGCTGAAGTTTGCCGAGTTTGAGCAACGCATGCGGCAAGCGATTTTCGTGTCCGCCACGCCGTCTACCTACGAAAAAGAACACGCGGGCAAAGTGGTGGAGCAAGTGGTGCGCCCCACGGGCCTGGTCGACCCCGAGGTGGAAGTGCGCCCAGCCACCCACCAAGTGGACGATGTGCTGCAAGAAATCCGTATTCGCAGCGAAAAAAGCGAGCGGGTGCTGATCACCACGTTGACCAAGCGCATGGCCGAGCAACTGACCGACTATTTGAGCGACAACGGTGTCAAGGTGCGCTACTTGCACAGCGATATCGACACGGTGGAGCGGGTGGAAATATTGCGTGACCTGCGACTAGGCGTCTTCGATGTGCTGGTGGGTATCAACCTGCTGCGCGAGGGCTTGGACATTCCCGAGGTATCTCTGGTCGCCATTCTGGACGCCGACAAGGAAGGCTTTTTGCGGTCCGAGCGTTCATTGATTCAAACCATAGGCCGTGCAGCCCGCAATCTGAACGGCCGCGCCATTTTGTATGCCGACAAAATCACCGACTCCATGGAACGGGCCATCGGCGAGACCGAGCGGCGGCGGAAAAAGCAGATTGCCCACAATCTGGAGCGGGGTATTACGCCCAAGGCCATCGTCAAGAAGGTGCGCGACCTGATCGATGGTGTCTACAGCGAAAAAGCGGGCAAAGAGGCTGATCGCCTGGAACGCGACGCCATGCAGCGGGCGCAGGTGGAAGACATGAGCGAGAAGGATATCTCCCGCGAAATCAAGCGCTTGGAGAAGCTGATGATGGAACACGCCCGCAATTTGGAGTTCGAAAAGGCTGCGCACGTGCGGGATCAACTGGGCATTTTGAAGCAGCAGGCGTTTGGCGCGCCGGGCAGCGACAACATCGTGGCGCTACCCTTGGTGAACCGTTAAGTTGGATTTGTGACCAACCGGTCTAAGTACCTGAGCAAATTTGTAGGTTTCTTGGTATACTGGCGAGGAATAATCAACCCAGTCGGACTGAAGGAGTTTTCCATGCGTCTCACTACCAAAGGCCGGTTTGCGGTCACCGCGATGATTGATCTCGGCTTGCGACAGAGCAGCGGGCCCGTGACCCTGGCTGCCATAAGCCAGCGCCAGCAGATTTCTTTGTCGTATCTGGAACAACTGTTTGGCAAGCTGCGCCGCCATGAACTGGTGGAATCGACCCGTGGGCCGGGCGGTGGATACACCTTGGCACGCAAGGCTTCCGACATCACCGTAGCCGATATTATCGTCTCAGTAGATGAACCAATTGACGCGACCCATTGCGGTGGAAAAGAAAACTGCTTGGGTGAGGGAACCCGCTGTATGACGCACGACCTGTGGACCGCACTCAATGTGCGGATGGTTGAGTTTCTGGATTCGGTCACCTTGCAAAAGCTGGTGGACGACCAAGTCGCCAAAGGCCTGCATGTCGAGGACAAGCCCAGTGTGAAGCGTGCCATTTCTGCCATGCCCATCAGCAAGCCTGTGCGTATCAATGCGCCCAATTCGGTGTTTGCCTTGGGCAATGTTTTTTCTAAGACCTGAAACCAAATTTAGTTATGGATACCACTCCGCATTTCCCCATTTACATGGATTACAGCGCTACCACGCCCTGCGACGAGCGGGTTGTGGACGCTATGGTGCCCTGGTTGCGCTCGCATTTCGGCAACCCCGCGTCGCGCAGCCACGCTTGGGGCTGGGAAGCTGAAGCCGCCGTTGAAAAAGCGCGTGGTGAAGTCGCCGCGCTGATCGGTGCCGATCCGCGCGAGATTGTGTGGACTTCGGGTGCTACCGAATCCATCAATTTGGCACTGAAAGGTGCAGCCCACTTTTACAAGTCCAAGGGCAAGCACATCATCACCGTCAAAACCGAACACAAAGCGGTGCTAGACACTTGCCGTGAGCTGGAGCGCCAAGGTTTTGAAGTGACATATCTGGATGTTCAGGCTGACGGTCTGATCGACATGGATGTGTTCAAGGCGGCTATTCGTCCGGACACCATTTTGGTCAGCGTCATGTATGTCAACAACGAGATTGGCGTCATCCAAGACATCGCTGGCATTGGTGCGATTTGCCGTGAAAAAGGTATCGTCTTCCATGTAGATGCGGCGCAAGCCACTGGCCGGGTGGAGTTTGATTTGTCCACGCTGCCAGTCGATTTGATGAGTTTGACGTCCCACAAAACCTATGGCCCTAAAGGCGTGGGCGCACTGTTTGTGCGCCGCAAGCCCCGTATTCGCCTGGAAGCGCAAATGCACGGTGGTGGTCACGAACGCGGTATGCGCAGCGGTACCTTGCCCACGCACCAGATCGTGGGCATGGGCGAGGCCTATCGCATTGCCAAAGCCGAGATGGCGGCCGACAACGTCCGCATCCGTGCGCTGCATGAGCGGATGTTGGCGGGTTTGAAGGATGTGGAGCAAGTGTTCATCAATGGCCACGAAACGAAACGCGTGCCACACAACCTGAACATGAGCTTCAACTATGTTGAAGGCGAATCGCTGATCATGGGTATCAAAGGCTTGGCGGTCTCGTCGGGTTCAGCCTGTACATCCGCGTCGCTGGAACCCAGCTACGTACTGCGCGCCTTGGGCCGCAGCGACGAGCTGGCCCATAGCAGCCTGCGCATGACAATTGGCCG
>JBDTAG010000282.1:0-4608 GCA_039924745.1 Rhodoferax sp. | reverse complement strand
CTGGATTGCCGTGGGCAAGGGCTGTGACAGCAACCTAGAAGTAGAAGCGACGACAATGCCACCACCTGATTTGCACAACCACACAACTGAACGCACTACGGTGCGCGAGCATCGACCATGACACACCGCCAAGAACTTCAAACAGCGTTTGATACGCTGCTCGAACCAGAGCGTTTCAAGGATTATTGCCCGAATGGATTGCAGGTTGAAGGTTGCGACACCGTGCGCAAAATCGTCTCTGGTGTGACAGCCAGTCTGGCGTTGATTGATGCCGCCATCGCACAGAAGGCAAATGCCATTTTTGTCCACCACGGACTCTTTTGGCGTGGCCATGACGGCAGGGTGACGGGTTGGATGCGGCAACGTTTAGGGCGCTTGATTGAGCACAACATCAACCTCTTTGCCTACCACCTGCCATTGGATGCCTTACCCGAGCTGGGAAATAACGCGCAACTGGGGTTGAAGTTGGGTCTGCGGGCATCAGAACGGTTTGGCGATCAGCAACTAGGATGCGTGGGGGAAAACGCGATTGCCAGCGCGCAGATCCTGGCTCAGCGGGTAGAGGTCGTGTTAGGGCGTTCTGTGGTGCTGGTTCCGGGCAAGGATGGACCGCTGCGACGGGTGGCCTGGTGTACGGGTGGCGCACAAAATTATTTTGAAGCAGCCATTGCCGCGGGAGCTGACGCGTTTATCACCGGAGAAATATCAGAACCCCAAGCACACTTGGCGCGTGAAATGGGTGTTGCCTACTTGGCCTGCGGCCACCACGCAACGGAGCGCTATGGTGCGCCAGCAGTGGTTTCGCACGTAGCAGCGCAGTTGGGCTTGGAGCACGTCTTTATTGATATCGACAACCCAGCTTGATCAATAGGACAACGCGTCATGCAGAAGACAAATATCCAATGGAAACCTCTTGCAATCACCATGGGCGATCCCGCAGGCATTGGCCCTGAGATCATCGCAAAGTCATACCGCGACCAAGCAGAGCTGCTGCGCCATTGCTTCGTGGTCGGCGACGTGGCGACTTTGCGTCGCGCAGCCCAAATCGTGGCGCCTACAAATGCTCCAGCTTTGCCCATTGCCGTCATTACTTCCGCAGAACAGGTGGTCGATGTGCCATCACTTTGCATTCCTGTGTTGCAAATAGGTGCGCCGATTGAGCCCGTGCGTTGGGGTGTAGTTAGCAGCGTGGCAGGGTTTTTGGCGGGGCGATGTGTCGAGTGGGCCGCTGATGCGTGCCTGCGCGGTGATGTCTGCGCCATGGTGACCGCTCCGCTACACAAAGAAGCCTTGGCTGCGGCAGGTAAGCCGTTTGACCAATTTCCTGGCCATACCGAGTTGTTGCAAGATCGCGCCGCCCATTTTATGGGGAAGCCACGATCCGATGTGCCGGTGCGCATGATGTTGGCAAACGACGAGTTGCGTACGGTACTGGTCAGCATCCACATGTCGCTGCGCAATGCCATTGCTGCGGTGACCTATGAAAGTGTACTCACGACGTTGAAGATCACCCATGCGGCACTGGCGCCGATTCTTGGGCGTGCACCACGGATTGCGGTCGCAGGTCTTAACCCGCACGCGGGCGAGGGCGGATTGTTTGGAAGTGAAGAGTTAGAGGTGATCCAACCGGCCATCAATGCAGCACGTCAGCAAGGAATAGTTGCAAGCGGCCCCTGGGCGCCGGATACCGTGTTTATGCGAGCCCGCAAGCGCTCCGGCGCAGCCGATGAATTTGATGTGGTGGTGGCCATGTACCACGATCAAGGTCTCATACCCGTCAAATACTTGGGTGTGGAGCATGGCGTCAATGTCACTTTGGGTTTGCCTTTGGTTCGCACCAGCCCGGATCACGGAACAGCGTTTGATATTGCGGGCACCGGTCGAGCCGACGCTTCCAGCTTAGTGGAAGCTATACGCATGGCCAAGAGGCTGACGGCTGAAGCGGTCAATGTGCCGCAAAGCCGCACCCAAGCAACTTAGCCACTTTGGGCGGGGCAGCGACCCGACCAGTGGCTGACCGTGGGAAGTTATTTTTTTAGACTGTCGCGAATTTCGCGCAACAACAACACGTCTTCGGACGTAACGACTGGCGGGGCCTCGACTACCGGAACCGGGGTTTCGCGTTTCAGTCGGTTAATCTGCTTGACCATCAGGAAGATGATGAAGGCCAGAATGGCGAAGTTCACCGCAACCGTAATGAAGCTACCGTAGGCGAAGACCGGTACGCCGGCTTTTTTGAGCGCATCCAGGGTTGTTCCCGTACCAGGTGGTATGGTCCCCATCACAACGAACAGGCTCGAAAAATCGAGCTTTCCGAACGCAGCGCCCACCACCGGCATGATCAGATCGCCCACAACGGAGTCAACTATTTTGCCGAATGCTCCACCGATGATGACACCGACCGCTAGGTCAATGACATTGCCTTTGATTGCGAAATCCTTGAATTCTTGAACCATTCCCATTGCTGCAAGCTCCTTGTAAGTAAGAAAACGCCAGTATTCCGAATAAATAGGCGCTGTCAAGGACGATCTGTCTCCTGCAACGCATTGACGGAGGGGCGGCGGCGGTCAGCTACAATCCGAAGTTACCCCCTAGTAGTCATGTTCATTGAGGATTCTCATGAGTGAAACCCTTGTCGGCAGCCAACAGATCGACTCCAGTAAGCGAACCTGGTTGATTGCCTCCACTTGTGCAGGTGCCGTTGGCGTCGGTGCAGTCGCAGTACCTTTCGTTAGTTCTTTTGAACCGTCCGAGCGAGCCAAAGCGGCCGGCGCGGCGGTCGAAGTAGATATTGGCGACATCCAGCCTGGCGAGAAGAAAACCGTCGAATGGCGTGGTAAGCCAGTTTGGATTGTGCGGCGCACACCAGAACAGTTGGCCGCGCTGCCGACCCTCGACAGCCAACTGGCAGATCCTAAGTCGGAGCGAAAGCCTGACGAGTTCACGCCGGTCTACGCTCGTAACGAAGGGCGGTCCATCAAGCCCGAGTTCTTCGTGGCAGTTGGCATATGCACCCATTTGGGTTGTTCTCCATCGGATAAATTTCAGCCAGGCCCCCAGGCTTCGCTTCCAGACGACTGGAAAGGTGGCTTTTTATGTCCTTGCCATGGCTCGACTTTTGATCTGGCTGGCCGAGTTTTCAAGAACAAGCCTGCTCCAGACAATCTTCAAGTCCCTCCCTATATGTACCTTTCCGACAGCAAATTGCTGATCGGTGAAGACAAAAAAGCCTGAGGAACAGAGACATGGCTGATTTCAAGGAAATTTCCCCCAACGCATCGGCAGGTGCCAAGCTCACCAACTGGTTTGAGAATCGTCTGCCCACAGCGTTTGACGCCTACAAGGTGCACATGTCGGAGTACTACGCTCCGAAGAACTTCAATTTCTGGTACATCTTTGGCTCGTTGGCCATGTTGGTGCTGGTGATTCAGATCGTTACCGGCATTTTCCTCGTGATGCACTACAAGCCCGACGCTGCTTTGGCGTTTGGTTCGGTGGAATACATCATGCGGGACGTGCCTTGGGGCTGGTTGATCCGCTACATGCACTCGACCGGTGCATCGGCATTTTTTGTAGTCGTTTACCTGCATATGTTTCGAGGCTTGTTATACGGTAGCTACCGCAAGCCGCGTGAACTGGTGTGGGTTTTTGGGTGTGCAATATTCTTGTGCCTGATGGCAGAAGCCTTCATGGGCTACCTGCTACCTTGGGGTCAGATGAGCTACTGGGGCGCTCAGGTCATCGTGAATTTGTTCGCCGCTGTACCTTTTGTTGGCCCTGATTTGGCCCTGTTAATCCGTGGCGACTATGTGGTCGGCGACGCGACGCTCAATCGCTTCTTCAGCTTCCACGTCATCGCAGTGCCGTTGGTTCTGTTGGGCTTGGTTGTTGCACACCTGATGGCCTTGCACGATGTGGGTTCGAACAATCCAGATGGCATTGAAATCAAGGCAACCAAAGACGCTAAGGGTATTCCTTTGGATGGAATTCCATTCCATCCTTATTACACAGTGCACGACATTTTTGCAGTGTGTATGTTTTTGATGGTGTTCTCGGCAGTGATCTTCTTCGCTCCAGAGTTTGGTGGATATTTCTTGGAGTACAACAACTTTATTCCTGCGAATCCCCTGCAAACCCCGTTGCACATCGCTCCGGTCTGGTATTTCACTCCGTACTATTCGATGCTGCGTGCCATAACAAGCGAAATGGTGTACGTGTTAATTGCGTGCGTGGTTGGTGGAGCCTTGTTGGGCATTACCAAGTTCAAAATGCCAGCGATTTTCAAGGCGGTGATCTTGGGTGCGGCAGTCGTAGTTGTGGCCATGATGCTGTCGATCGATGCGAAATTCTGGGGTGTGGTGACCATGGGCGGCGCGGTTGTTATCCTCTTCTTCCTACCTTGGCTGGACTACAGCCCGGTCAAGTCCATCCGTTACCGTCCTGATTGGCACAAATATGCCTATGGAGTGTTTGTATTTGTGTTTTTGATTTTGGGGTACTTGGGAACTAAACCACCGGGTGTGTGGGGTGAGTTGTGGGGGCAAGATATCGCTCAACGTCTATCCCAGGTTGGAACACTGTTTTACTTCGGTTTTTTCCTGCTAATGC
>JBDTAG010000281.1:0-4936 GCA_039924745.1 Rhodoferax sp. | reverse complement strand
CAATGGTGGTGGTAAAGAAACGCAGATCGCCATAAGGCAAACGCTCCAGCGCAACGCGGCATTGCTCTAGTCGGCGTACCTGCGCGTCTGGATCTAAGGCTTGCGCCACTGGCAACTTGCTGTCGTCGTCGCACTGCAATGGGGCCGACTTACCCGTGCCGCGCTGGTCGATGAAAACGATGTCGCGGCGGTTGTTCAACCTTGTAAACCGTGATAGCACGGCCGAAGCCACACCAATGGCACTTTGGCCAGGCCCGCCAGCGAGCATCAGCACGGCGTCAGGCTGCTTATTGCGTGCCATGGCGGGCACGACAAGGTAGTGCACGTCAATCTGCACGCCCCCTGGGTGGGCGGGATCCAACGGGCGCTGGATGACGCCACACTGCAGTTCGTTCGGCAAGCCTTCAATCCGGCAAGCCTGCGTACCAGGCGCCGGAGTGGTCGCATACGCGTGCCTCAAACCTCCCACCAAACAAAGGAGCGCAATGCCCGTGGCTACACATGTTCGTGCGCATATACGAAAAAGTGTTCGACCGGGTTGTCTAGGCATGTCCATACTGTGAAGGCGTTCGCGAAAAGACGCATTATCTAGTGTGACAACCCGAAAATCGACCAAATTCAACAGCCTGCTGTCGATTGCTCCGGACGCAAAGTAGGCGGCCGCCGGTGATGGCATCCCTATGGCGATGTTGGAGGCCGTATTTGAGCGGTCCGGGCAGGTTGGTAAGAACGACCGACGTGGGCTCGCCTTGGGCCTTTGCATCTCGCGATGTATCGTCGAAGCAGCGCCAGTAGCGCTATTTCCAGAAGCGAATTTAGTTTCTAGCCCTCGCCGTTGCAGCTATTGCGCACTCAGCGGCGCAGTGCCAGTGTGTGTCAGCGGGAAGCACAACGTAAAGCGAGTCCCCTGCGGGCCGCTTTTCACCTGTACCGAACCACCGTGCATGTTCATGATGGAACGCACGATCGCCAAGCCAAGGCCACCCGAATCGCCGGGTAGACTGCGTGCCGGATTGCAGCGATAAAATCGATCAAACAGTCGGGATAGATGCTCAGTGGCAATGGGCTCACCAAGATTGTTAACGCTGATCTCAAAATGGGTATCAAACGTTTGGCTAGCGATATACACAGGGCTGTCGGCGTTGCCGTAACGCAGCGCGTTAGCGATCAAGTTGGCCAACGCTCGTCGCAGCAATTGCGGGTCAGCCGTCAACATGCCGCTAGCTTCGTTCACCAAAGCGATGCCACGCTCTTCGGCCATGCCTTCAAAGTAATCACACAACTGCACCACCGCACTATGCAGGGAGGTAGGCTCGCGATGCAGAACCGCGTCGGGCTTTTCGGCGCGCGCCAGAAACAGCATGTTGTCGATCATGCGCGCCAAGCGCTCGTACTCTTCCAGATTGGAAACCAGCAGGGCTTGGTATTCTTCGCGGCTACGGGGCTTGCGCATGGCCAGCTCAGTCTGGCCCATCAGGTTGTTCAGCGGCGTGCGCATCTCGTGAGCCAAGTCTTCAGAAAAACGCGACAAGCGACCAAATCCGTCCTCCAGGCGTGCCAGCATCTGGTTCAGCGCGGCACTGAGTTGCTGCAGTTCTTGCACCTGCTCCACTCCCTGCAAACGCAGGTGCAGGTGTTGTACATCAATGGCTGCCGCACGCGCGGCCAAGGTGCGCACCGGGCGCAAGCCACGCTGACTCACTGCCCACCCCAGACAAAAGGCCAACAGCGCACCGCTACCCAAAGCGAGCCAGAGCTTGAGTCGGTACGCAGCCAGCATTTGCGCCCGCTCAGCCAACAGCTTTCCAGCGACCAGCGTGAGCGTCCGACCTTCGTGCTTGACGTGTTGCCATGCCAGGCGCGCCGGTTCGGCCCCTGAGTTACCTACACTGTCTTGCAACTGCACGCCCAAACCGGATGGAGGCACAGGTACGGGTAAATTCGTAGGGTTGATTGCAATCAGTGGCTGGCCCGCATCGTCCAACACCCACAGCAAACTGTCGCGGTTGCCCAGCATGTTGGCGTAGAGCTGCGGGCGCTTGCGTAGTGCCTCAATACTATCGCTGTCGCCGATCAATATGCGCATTCGCTCCACGCGACCAACCAGCGCTTGGTCGTCGCGCCACGCAATTTCGCGCTCTAGTGATTGGTACAGATAAAACCCCAACGCACCCAGCAGCAGCACACTGACCAGAGCAAACATCAGGGCCAGACGCAAACTGAGTGCGTGGGGCCAGCGCCCGTTCAAACGCCCGCTCATTCAGGCACCTCCAGCGTATAGCCCATGCCACGCACGGTATGGATCAGCTTGGGGTTAAACGGGTCATCCACCTTGGCACGCAGACGGCGTATGGCCACGTCCACCACATTGGTGTCACTGTCAAAGTTCATCTGCCACACCTGTGATGCAATCTGCGTGCGCGAGAGCACCTCGCCACTGCGTTCCATCAGCAATTGCAGCAACGCAAATTCTTTGTTAGTGAGCGTGATGCGTTCGGTGCCCCGCACCACGCGTCTGCGCAGTGCGTCCAGCTGCAAGTCGGCTACCTGAAATTGCTCTACCTCGCGCGGTGCACCCCGTCGCAGCAGCGTGCGTACGCGGGCTAATAGTTCTGCGTAAGAAAACGGTTTGACCAAGTAGTCATCGGCACCCAATTCCAAACCTTTGACACGGTCTTCTACCGCATCGCGAGCGGTGAGGAATAACACCGGCACCTGGCTTTTGCGTCGAATGATTTGCAGTAGTTGCCAGCCATCAATGCCCGGCAGCATGACGTCCAGAATGATCAGATCGAAGTCGTACTCTTGCGCCAGAAATTGGCCGTCGATGCCATTGTGGGCTACTTCGACCACATAGCCAGACTCGCCCAGACCTTTGCATAAGTAGTCAGCCGCCTTCACTTCGTCTTCCACAACCAGTATGCGCATGCATTTGCTCCTTGTGGCTCAAGCCTAAACGCAAAAGCGGCCCGACAACATGACAAATTTGTAATCTACCTGCCATCGTTTTGACCAGGCTTGCATCGCATCATTGGGACCTTAGCTAGCCAAAGCGGCTCGCAAACAACCAAGGAATTTCGATGAAAACCCGCAATCCCATCGCCGTAGTCACACTCTTGGGTTTGACACTATGCGCAGCGCCCAGCCTGTGGGCGGCTACGACTACTTCAGCCCCTGCGACCACGCTGAAGCAAGAGAACGTATCGCTGGCATTGGCCAACGAACTGATCAGCGCCACATTGGCTGCCTGCCATGCAGACGGTCGCTCTGCCGTCGCCGTAGTGGTAGACCGCGGAGGCAACCTGATCGCTGTGCAGCGCGACGACAACGTCGGCCCACACAACACCGAAGCAGCCCAACGCAAGGCGTTCACCGCCCTGTCGACCAAAACGCCAACGCGGTTGTTGGCAGCCAATGCGCAGGCCAACCCTGAGTCGCAAAACCTCAACACCGTTCACTCATTGCTACTGATTGGTGGTGGTGTACCTCTACTAGTGGGCAAGGATGTGATTGGCGCCATCGGCGTGGGTGGCTCTGGCGGCGCAGCGCACGATGAAGCCTGCGCCCTTAAAGCTATCGCCCAAGTTCTTCCTCCAGTTTCCCCATCCTCTAACTAAACCAAAAGGACTTTCACCATGACGACTTTCAAATCCCTGTGTGCCGGTATTGCCCTGTGTGGCGCTTCAGCCATCGCCTTTGCAGCGGGCAACCCACTGAGCGTTCACGTGCTCAATCTGCAAGACGGTCTACCCTCTGCGGGCGTGAAGGTACTGTTGGAACAGCAGGACGGCAAAAACTGGACTGAGCTCAACAGCGGCACCACCAACGAGCAAGGGCGCATCCCCGCGCTGTTCCCCGAAGGCAAGGCGCTAGAGAAAGGTAACTACCGCGTGACCTTCAAAACCGGTGACTGGTTTGCGGCACACCACATAGCAACATTTTTTCCAGAGGTGCCTGTGATTTTTACGGTAGACGGCACCGTACCGCACTACCACATCCCCCTGTTGCTCAGCCCTTACGGCTTTTCCACCTATCGCGGTAACTAAAACAAAAAGCCCCGCGCGTTTACAACGTAGCGGGGCAATGGCGGGCAAGCCCAGCAGCGACCGGAACTACTTCAGCGTTTGAACCTTGCTTGGGCTACTTCGTCCGCCACCATGCTGGTGGAGCGGCCTTGCGCATCTGCGCGGGCAAATATTTCAGCCAGTGTGTCCCCGATCTCGCGCACGTGAGCCTCCACGTCGCCTTCCGGTTTCTTCAAGTATTCGTAGCAAACCTTGATGATGCCACCTGCATTAATGACAAAGTCCGGCGCATACAACACGCCTTTTTGCCGCAGCATTTCACCCACATCGGATGTGGCCAATTGGTTATTGGCCGCTCCCGCCACGATGCGTGCTTTGATGCGACCCAGCGTGTCCGCGTTAAGCGTTGCGCCTAGTGCGCAGGGGGCGTAGATGTCGGCTTCCACGTCGTAAATCGCGTCGGGAGCCACCACGGTTGCGCCTAACTCGGTGCGGGCACGCTCCAACGCAGCCGTGTCGATATCCGCGACCACAAGCTTGGCACCCGCTGCGTGGAGGCGGCGCGCGTAGTCGTAGCCCACATGGCCCAGACCCTGAACGGCCACGGTCAATCCTTCAAAGCTGTCGCGTTGCAAATGGTGCTTGATGGCGGCTTGCGCGCCCACAAAGCAGCCTAATGCGGTAAACGGAGATGGATCACCGCTCACGCCTAATCCGGCCACATAACGCGTCTTCTTGGCCACATAGGCCATGTCCTCGGGGCTGGTGCCAACGTCTTCAGCTGTAATGTATCGGCCACCTAAGCGCTCTAACGCTTCACCCAGTGCTTCAAACAAAGCGGGTGTTTTAGTTTTGGGGTTACCGATGATGACGCTTTTGCCACCACCAATAGGCAGACCGGCCACGGCGTT
>JBDTAG010000280.1:0-3644 GCA_039924745.1 Rhodoferax sp. | reverse complement strand
AATCGCCCATCGGGGGAGAAAGTGACGCTACGCATTTTTGGCATACGCGTAAAGTCTTCTACTGGTATCAAAGTAGTCGCAGGCGTAGCGGCATACGCCGAAACTCCAGCGCCCAAAACAACAAACCAAGCCGCCATGGCGGCACCCAGCACAATCCTTTTCATACTACTGAACTCCTCAATTGCCCTTACCGGCAGAAAACAAAAAACAAAGGACCGCTCCTATGAAAAGAGCGGTCCCATTCGCTAAGCCTGGAAGTTAGTATTTACCAGAAGTTGTACTTTGCGCGGAACGTGTAGTTACGACCCAGCGCACTGCTATAAGCTGAGTTGAGCAGAGTCAAACGACCAGCATTGCGTTCATCGATGGGAGGTGCGACGTTGCCCACGTTGGTAATCGTCAGACCCAAATCCAGGTTCTTGATACCTTTGTAACCGATAAACATGTCCACGGTGTTATCCACATCAACCTTGCACAATCCAGGGTTCGGGCCCGTGCTGTAGCTGCAGCTCAAATCTGCTGGCGTGTAAGCGCGCAAATAGTCACCGACATGGTTCCAGGTTGCGGACGTAGTCCATGGCCCTTTGTCCCACACGGCACCCAATTTAAAACGCTGCTTTGGCTGACCATACGTTCCCGCGTATTCCACTTCTGTCGCGCCAGCCACGTTGGCCACCTGGTAGGTGGGCTCCGCGTTGTAGCTTCCTTGCAAAGTTAGCTTGCCGTATTCGCCAATGTTGAAACGCGATTTGATGTCCAAGTCGTAACCCATCACGTGGGTGGAGCCCAAGTTGGTATAGGGCAAATTCAGCTTGTTAATGGTGCCATCGGGCAGACGCTGGACATAACCAGGGTAATCACCTTCATGTGCCAGCAAATAGTCAACATCGATGCCCGAAATTTCATCGGTACGCTTGATATTGTAGGTGTCCAAAGTAACCGAGATGTTGTCGATGGGCTCGAACACGATACCGAATGACATGCTCTTGGAGCGCTCAGGCTTCAGGTTGGGGTTGGAACCGGAAATTGCATTGATCGACAAGTCGCAGTTTAGGTTGGTGGTGTCCGGCACGGGGCAAGTTTTAGGGTCGCGAATGCCCGAGTAAAAGCTGCTGGCTGGGCTCGATGAAGTTTCAGTCAGCGCAGGAGCGCGGAAGCCTTCTGAGTAAGTGGCCCGCACTGCCAGGTTTGGCAACACTTTCCACTTGATCGCAGCCTTGGGAGTTGTAGCGGTACCAAAGTCGCTGTAGTGATCCATCCGCGCAGCCAACTGAGCCTCAACCGTTTTGAACAGAGGGATGGATAACTCGGTATACAGCGCACCGATGTTTCGTTTACCGTCTGCGGATGATGCGCCCAGCACACTGATTTCACCCGCAGCGGTCAATGCGTCGGGTGTACTAGCAAAACTTTCGTTACGGATTTCAGTACCAACCGAGATGGACAATGGACCGTTGGCCATTTGCATCAGATCGCGGCTACCATGCAAGTCAATCGAAGCCGTTTGGGTGGTGCCATTGTCCCGCAACGTGGGGTACAGGCGCGACATCAGGCTCGCATTGTTGGCGCAGGGGTTTCCGAACTGAAAGGTCGGCAGGGCTTTGCCGTCTGCATCGAGCACTTCGTTAACCAGAACCGAGTCACGCAAGAAACCGGTATGGCTGACATCGGTATTCGAACGCGACACCACTACTCCGGTTTCAGCATCCCAACCCCACCATGTACCACGCAAACCCGCGACAACCCGTTGTGTAGTGCTTTCGGCGCTCACGTATGACGGTACGTCTTGAAACCGGTAACGAATGGCGACCTCTCGGTCTGTGTAGGGGTTTTGCGGATGACCGATCGGCAAAGTGATGGCGGCGGACGGGATAGTCCCCTGGCTCTGGTAGGTTGACGTGCTATACGAGTTGCTTTGTTGGGAAAAGGTGTTGCGTGTGAAGCTGGCATCACCAAACAATTCGTTGCCACCGCCCAGGTCCATGGTGCCGGCAAACAATAAAGAGTCTTTTTTGGTTTGCGGCACCAAAGCGACGTAATTGGCGGCGTCATAGACGCAGCGCCCATTCAACGAAGAACCGTCGGCTACGGGCGTACAACCCGCTACTGGGCGCAAGAAGGCAGCACCGGAACCGATTGCACCGCCACCAACGGTGTAGAGGTTGCCGGGGAAGGCATAGCTAGAGCGACGGTCAAGCAACCCAAAACGCCGTTGGTCAGCCGTGCTGGTGGTAGGGCGGTCGCTGGCGTACACGGCGCTGCGCTCGCTGTGTGAGAAATTCGCGAATACGTTGTATTTATCCTCAGCCAAGGAACCATGACCCACCGTCAGCGAAACGGTCGGGGTTTTCGCATCTTTGTATTGGGTTATCCCATACGAAGCACTACCTGTGAAGCCAGTAAAGTCTTTGCGCAAAATAATGTTAACCACACCCGCGATGGCGTCCGAACCGTAAATGGCGGAAGCACCATCCAACAGTGTTTCGATACGCTCAACCGCATCCAGGGGAATGGAGTTGACATCGACAAAAGTTTGTTGCCCACCAGAGGCGAAGCCGAATGGCGCGACGCGGCGACCATTGATCAAAATCAGCGTCGCCTGGGCACCCAGGCCGCGCAGAGAAACACCGCCAGCCCCGGGCGTGAAACTAGCGACTGCACTCTCATCAAAGGCGCCAGCATTGTTGGCCGGGACACTCTTCATGACATCGGTCACAGAAGTCGCGCCCGATCGTTCAATTTGCTCACGTGTAATCACTTGGACTGCCGAAGCGGTCTCGGAATCCACACGCTTGATACGGGAACCCGTAATTTCAATCCGTTTGAGGGATCCAGAATCCGTGTCAGTTTGCGTTTGCGCCATGGCGCCTAACGCGATAGACCCCATACAGACCAACAGCGCCGCTCGACTGACCATACTAAGACGAAACATTTGTGACTCCGATGTAAACACTTGTAACTCCCATGTAATTCCAAGAGGCAAATATATTACAGCGGTCAATCTTTAGGATATGGGGTCAAACACTGTGGTTGCGTGAAAGCGACACGTTTCTCATTTTGAAAGGGGCCTTCAAGTTTAGGTTGCTCTATCTACAGAGCCAAGAAATCAAAAAAACTAAGCTTTCGCACGTGGAGCTAGAAAGCGCTCTTCCTCTTGCAAGCGCAGAACGCGGCGCTGCACCTTGCCGGTGGTTGTCATGGGCAGGGCATCTACAAACTCAATCTCTTTGGGGTATTCATAGGGGGCCAGCAAGCCTTTGACATGGGATTGCAACTCCGAGGTAAGTCTTAGATGCAATTCGGCTGTAGCCCTCGTATCACCTGCACATACAGCTATAAAATCAGGAGCAATGACAACATAGGCCTTGACCAGCGCACCGCGCTCAGCGTCGGGCTTGGGCACCACGGCAGCATTGGCCACAGCCGGGTGCTTGACCAGACAATTCTCGATCTCGCCCGGGCCAATGCGGTAACCCGCGGACTTGAACACGTCGTCGCTGCGGCCCTGATACCAAAGGTAGCCATCTGCATCGCGCACAGCGATATCGCCCGTGCGGCACCAGTCGCCAGTGAACTTGGCGTCGGTGGCGGCCTCGTTCTTCCAGTAGCCCAAGAAGAAAATCGGGTCGGGCTGGCCATGCACA
>JBDTAG010000279.1:0-4587 GCA_039924745.1 Rhodoferax sp. | reverse complement strand
GATGCCGCGTTGCATGACCTTGGCCACTTGCGGTGCGGTCGCGTCGAACGGTACCAGTGGGTTCAGACAGATCAGCAAATCAACGCCGTCGTCCAGCGCAACCGATGCGTGCATGGTCTTCTTCAGTGCACCGTCTACATAGTACTGGTCGTCAATCTCTACGGGTGGGAACAAACCGGGTAGGGCGGAGCTGGCCTGTACGGCTTGCGAGATCGGTACATGGTCCCAACCGGGGCGACCAAAGGGCGCAGCCTCGCCGCTGTCCAGGTTGGTGGCGACGAGCGTGAGCTTGGTTTTGAGCTGGCGAAAATCGTTGGTCCGGCCTTCGCGGCTGAAAAGGCGCGCCAATTGCGTATCAACCGCTTGGTTGGAAAATACACCAGTGGGAAGACCCGGGCCCAGGCGTTCCAACGCGTTCAAAAAGGACTTGCCACCGACCGTGTAGTGCCACAGCGCAGACAACACCAAACCTGGCAACATGATGCTACGGCGCAAAAACTCGCCATAAGCGGGCTTGAGCAGCCAAGCGGGGTCGAAAGTCTCGGAGGGCTCGCTGTCGTTCTCAATAAAAGATGCGCACAATTCGCGCGGCGTCATGCCGTTGGCCAGCGCCGCCACAATGAAGCCGCCAGCCGATACGCCGACGTAGTGGTCGAGTTTGGTGAAGTCCAGTCCGATCAGCGACTCTTCCAGCGCGCACATGGCACCCACTTCGTAGATCGCGCCCAAAGGGCCGCCACCGGACAGCGCAAGCGCGATTTTGGGTGGCGTGTGTGAATTGGCGTTCATAGGTGGAAAGTGTAGGTTGCAGTGCCTGCGCTTTTTGCTGCAATGCAATACCGCAAGAAGGACGTGGGCGCCATTCTGTCGAAGGGGCAAGTCCTACCGGTTAGCCGGGCTTTTTGGCAGTCTTGGTCTTCTTGGTTGGCGCGGCCTTGGCTTTTGGCTTGGCGGGGGCAGCAGACTTTGCAGGGCTGGTGGCCCGGCGCGGCGCGGCTTTGGCCGCTGGCGCAGCCTTGGCAGACAACTTTTGCACAGCCTTGTTTAAGTCGTCGATGCGTGCAATCAGCGCGTTGACGTCTTTGGCGGACGGCACGCCCAGCTTGTTGAGGGCCTTGGCAACCCGCTCTTCAAAAATGTTTTCCAGCTTGTCCCATTGGCCCGAGGCCTTGGACGAGATGTCAGTCGCCATATGTGACATCTTGCTGGTGGCTTCCGAAATTTTCTCTTCAGCGGCAGCAGCAGTCTTGCGCTGCATGCTGACACCCTCCTTGACCAAGGACTCAAAAGCCTTGGAGCCTTCGGCTTGCGCTCGGGTGAAAGCGCCCAAACCCGCTTGCCAGATTTGCTGCGCCGAATCTTTGACCGAACCGCTCAGTTGGGCTTGGGTGAGTTTGGATAGATCGACTTTTGGCAGTTTTTTGACCATTGAAGGCTCCTGATGGAAGAGTGGGTATTAACGGGTACGCAGTGTTGGGCAACAACTTTACTTGCAGTCCAGAATTGGGTGTAGGACGTATATCCTAACTCCCTGCCATGTTAGAGCTCCTCATGGCTCGCTGCCCCGTTAAACTACGCGGTGTGACTCGCCTGCAACTCTCCTATATTCCAATCCACAACCGTTCACTGCTTTGGCAATTTGCCAAGCGCGATGTCTTGGGCCGCTACCGCGGTTCGCTGTTGGGGCTGACGTGGTCTTTTTTAACCCCCTTAATGATGTTAGGGGTCTATTCCTTCGTTTTTGTTGGAGTATTTCGGCAAAGCTGGCCCGGTTCTACCAAAGGGGGTGGGGTGGAGTTTTCATTGCAAGTTTTCGCCGGGCTGCTTGTTTTCAACCTTTTTGCCGAGGTGGCGAGCAAGGCACCAAGTTTGATTGTTAGCCAATCGAATCTGGTGAAAAAAATTATTTTCCCCGTTGAATTGCTGACTTGGGTAACCGTCTTGTCAGGTCTATTCCATTTGCTGATCAGCGCGGCCACTATGTTGTTGGTGCTGTTGGTTGTCCGTGGCGGGCTTCCGCTCACTGCCTTTGCGTTGCCCGTGGTGTTGTTGGCATTTTTACCCGTGTTGCTTGGACTGGGTTGGTTTTTGTCCGCCATTGGTGTCTTTGTACGCGACGTAGGACAGGTTATGACCATGGTCGTCAGCCTCATCATGTTCATGTCGCCGGTCTTCTATTCGGTAAAGTCTCTCAGCCCTGATTTGCAGTTCTGGATGCAATTGAATCCGCTGACCCTGATCATCGAACAAGTGCGCGCCGTTCTGCTGTTGGGACAATGGCCAGATTGGGCTGCATTAGGTATTTATGCGGTGGTCGCAAGCCTGTTTGCCACTGCAGCGGGAACATTTTTTCAGTTGACGCGCAAAGGCTTTGCCGATGTCCTCTAGCCTTGCTATTCACGCCCAGCATCTGGGCAAAGCCTTTCAACTGTATGACCAGCCCATTGACCGATTGAAGCAGATGCTGATGCGCGGCCGACGCCGTTATTACAAAGAGTTCGCTGCGCTGCATGATGTCAACTTTGAACTACAAAAGGGGGAGGTTCTGGGTTTGGTGGGTCGTAACGGCGCAGGCAAATCGACATTGCTGCAATTGATTTGTGGAACGTTGTCTCCAACATCCGGACAAGTCACTGTGCAGGGACGCATTGCTGCGTTGTTGGAGTTGGGAGCGGGCTTCAATCCGGACTTCACCGGACGCGAAAACGTTTACCTCAATGCCTCTATCTTGGGTTTGAGTAAAGCCGAGATTGATGCACGTTATGACGCCATCGTCGAATTTTCCGGCATTGGTGATTTCATCCACCAGCCCGTCAAAACCTATTCCAGCGGCATGTATGTGCGCTTGGCCTTCTCCATAGCCACTAGCGTTGACCCCGATATTTTGATAATCGATGAGGCCTTGTCAGTAGGTGATGGTGCGTTTGCGCGCAAGTCGTTTGACCGCATCATGCGCTTAAAGGAAAAGGGCGCGACGATCTTGTTTTGCTCGCATTCGATCTACCAGATTGAAGCCCTATGCACCCGGGCGTTGTGGCTAGAGAAGGGCGTGGTTCGGCTGATTGGTGACCCGTCTACAGTAGTGGCGCGATATCAAAATTTTCTGGATCGTGACGCGGTAACGCAGAGTGTTGAGTCGGTGGCAAGCATTCCGACCGTTGTCGGTCAGGCTCGTATTCTGGGTGTTCAGACTCGGGTGGATGGCGTTGTGGGAACATCACTTGCAATTCAGAGTGCAGAGCAGACTTTGGCGATAGCTGTCGGGTTTGCGTCGGATTTGGCGTTGCCATCGCCGGTAGTGGCAGTAACTTTGCATTCGTCGGATGGCCGAACGATTACCAGCAGTAGCACGCAGGCCGATGGCTTGGAGTTAACCCGAGATGACTCAGGACGTGGCACTGCGACGATTGAGTTTCCCAAAATTCCCTTGCTCAAAGGTGAGTACTACATAGGCGTCTATTTGTTGAGTGAAGACGGCATTCATATCTACGATGGCGCTGCGAACGTCGCAACCTTGCACTTCAGCCAAAAATCACTGGAGCAAGGCGTAGTGTCTTTGGTACGTGGCTGGCAAAGCGCTGATGGCGCGACTGTATCCGGCGAGCCGCCGATTTCGGTTGATGCTTGAGCCGGCGTCGGCCACTTTGACCGAGCAAGATCACAACGTCTTGATGGTCACCCGGGAAATGTCTGGTGATCGGCGTTATGGCCTTGGTCGAAGCCTCATGCCGGTAGTTGACGCGCTGGTTGGAAAGGGGTGGCGCGTGCGATATCTTTGCCAGGAGGATTTGACACCAGCTTCGAAAGACACGCGCTACCGTTGGCTCTCTCGCCTGTGCAAGTTACCGGGCGTGTCCGGTAGGGTCCATGTGCATCAGGTATTGGGTGCATTGGCGGAGCGTGTACAAATGGGCTGGTTTGCCGCCCGCATAGCGCGTGACCAAGGCTATACAGTTGTTCATCTTCATGACCCTTGGTTGGGTCTTGGATTTTGGTTGGGATACAAACGACTGCGTTTGCGAAACGTGCGTTGGGGCATTACGGAACATGGTTTTGGTTGCTACAGTCGAGCGACCCATGAAGACGGGCTGGTGCAGGGTCCGCGCCTTCAGCGCTGGCTGCGGCGATTGGAAACCTCAGTTTTGCGCGCAGCAAACTGGGTTACCGCGCCTACCCGACTTGCACTAGATCAACTGGCAAGGGATTTGGCCTTGCCTTTCAATCCTGTCCATTGGCATGTCATCAGCCATGCGGCGCCGTCAATGGAGCGACTAGATCGCCAAGTCGCATGCCAGTTACTGGGCTGGTCATTACACGACATTCATGTGCTGGGTGTGGGTCGTCTAGTGCCGCTCAAACGCTTCGATCTGTTGGTGCAGGCTTGCGCCAACTTGGCTAGACTGTATCCAACGCTGCATCTGCATTTGTTGGGGGATGGTGACCGGTGGCTGATGCAGCAGCTGGCTGATGCCGCTGGCTTCGGCGATCGGATCCACTTCGCCGCTGTCGATGATGTCAGTCCCTACTATGCCGCAGCCGATATTTACGTGAGCACATCGGTCACCGAGTCTTTTGGGCTTGCTAATT
>JBDTAG010000278.1:0-8038 GCA_039924745.1 Rhodoferax sp. | reverse complement strand
GTCAAAACCTGGTTGCCCGATTTAATCAGCAAGGTTGTTGCCAAACAACATGCTGAGGTGGCTGTGGTGCAGGCCATCGGGCCCTTCCCTCTCGAAAATCAGCGGGCGCTGGGCATGGAAGTTATGCGGCTATTGGGCTTTGACTTCGAAGCCGGGCGGCTGGACATTTCTACCCATCCATTTTGCGGTGGCGTACCGCAAGACGTGCGTATTACTACGCGCTACAACCCGACATCGTTTGCGCCCAGCCTGATGGGCATCATCCATGAAACCGGCCATGCCCGCTACGAGCAGCGCTTACCGCGCGACACGCTCTACCTGCCGGTGGGGCGTGCGCGCTCCATGGGAATCCATGAGAGCCAGAGCCTGTCGTTCGAAATGCAACTGGCGCGCAGCCCGGCCTTCATGCAACTGATTGCTCCGCTGGTGACGAAGCATTTGGGCGAGCAGACGGCCTTCGGTGCCGACAATCTGGCGCGCTTGTTTACCCGAGTGAACCGCGGTTTCATCCGCGTGGATGCCGATGAGCTAACTTACCCAGCCCATGTGATCTTGCGTTTTGAGATCGAGCGTGCACTGATTTCTGGAGAGATAGAAGCAGACGACATTCCCGACCTGTGGACGTCCAAAATGCAAGAGTATCTGGGTGTTAATGTGGCGGGCAATTTTGACAGCGGCAGCCTGCAAGACATCCACTGGCCGGCGGGCATGTTTGGGTATTTCCCCAGCTACACGCTGGGTGCCATGTATGCGGCGCAATACTTTGCCACCATTCGCAAACTGCACCCGGATATGGACACCCGCATCGCGAACGGCGACCTGTCACCCGTGATGAACTGGCTGGACGCCAACATCTGGAGCCAAGCCAGCCGCTGGTCTACCGATACATTGGTTACCCGTGCTACGGGTGAGCCACTCAACGCGAAGCATTTTCGCAAGCACCTGGAGGCGCGTTACCTCGGCAGATAAATGAAGGTGGGGAGCGTCTGGGAGCGTCGGACTCCTGAACCCATTAGTCCATTCGGACTATGGAACGTCGCCCGCAAAGATGGGAGAATTTAATCAACAATTTGATTTTTACCATCTTCCTTGTAGGGTTCATCCATGATTCGCCAATCCATCGCTGCATTAACTATTTTGACGGCCTTCGCCGCTACCCCCGCTTTTGCAGATGCAGTACACGACGCGTCGGCGTTCACCTCTAACACGTTGGCAGCGAATGACGACGGCTCGACGGGAATCGTGAATTTGGGTTTCAGCGTTAACTTCTTCGGTCAGAACTTTGACAGCCTGTTTGTGAACAACAACGGCAACGTCACTTTCAATGCGCCGCTGGGAACGTACACGCCTTTCAGCCTGCTGTCTACCAGCACACCGATGTTGGCACCGTTTTTTGCCGACGTGGATACCCGCGGTGCAGGTAGCGGTTTGGTCCAATATGGTTCATCCAATATTGGTGGTCATGACGTATTTGGCGTGAATTGGTTGGGCGTTGGCTACTACAGCAGCGAAGTGAATAGAACCAATAGTTTTCAATTGATAATGACCGACCGTTCAGACGTTGCTGCTGGCGATTTTGACTTCCAATTCAATTACGACAGCATTCAGTGGGAAACCGGTAGTGCGAGCGGTGGCTCAAATGGATTGGGTGGGTCTTCTGCGCGTGCCGGATGGTCTAACGGCTCCTCTTCTTCGTTCGAAATGGCCGGTTCTGCCGTAAACGGTTCGCTCATCAACGGCGGTGGAAATGCATTGGTCTCCAATTCCCTAAGCTCCAACGTGCTCGGTCAGTACAACTTTCAAGTCCGTAATGGAGCCGTGACTCCGGCCGTTCCCGAGCCAGAATCCTATGCACTGATGCTTGCTGGCCTTGGCTTGGTGGGTGCAATTGTGCGTCGCCGCAAACAATCAGTTTAATTTATGTGGCACGGGCGCTGAAAGGGCACCCGGTCATTTGTAACCAAAAACCGATAGCCTTGCTGCAGCGCAGCAAGGCTATCGGTTTTTGTTGGTAAGCAACTGCACCTCTAAACGGGTGGTATTTACACCACTACCTCTAAAGAGAACAAGCGCAGGGGGCAAAATAGCAACTGGGCTGTGCTATTGAAAAGAGAGTAACTCTCATGCACAATCTAATAGTCAATATACGGGATATCCAAAATGAAAATTCTAGTCCTCTTGGGATTGAGCGCTGCTTTGCTAGCAGGTTGCGGCGGTAATGGCGATAGCCATGGAAACGACTGCACTCTCGGCGTGAATTCGTGTAACGTCGTGCCCATTGCCAACGCGGGCGCGCCACAAAATGTGCTCGTTGGTACAACGGTTACGCTGGACGGTACAGCCAGTTCAGATGCCAACAACGATGCACTTGGCTACAACTGGTCGATTTTGCAAACTCCAAACGGCAGTTCAGCAATGCTGTCTACTACCAACACAGGCAAAACAACATTTGTGCCTGAACAAGCAGGTATCTATGTAATTACCCTGGTTGTAACCGACGGTAAGAGCAGTAGCGCACAAGTTACAACTACCGTAACCGCAAGCGCAACCAACTTAACGATCAATTCCACATCGTATGCAAACGGCGGGACTATTCCGCTGAGGATTGCCGATGTGGCAGTTGGCGGTAGCAACGTCTCTCCACAATTGAATATTTCGGACGTTCCCAACGGTACGAAGCGTTTTGCCATCATCATGGATGACGAAACCGCACCCTGCCAGCCTGGTATCAGTGCATGCCGTCATTGGGGCGTTTTCAACCTCCCGGTCGCTAAAACCGCCATTGCAGAAGGTGAAAATCTGTTGCTGCAAAGCGGTGTGGTGTACGGCAGCAACTACAAAATTGGTCCTGGCGGCGCTCCCGGCATTGGATATGCAGGCCCCGTTGCGACAACACAGCACACCTACAAATTGACAGTCTATGCACTGTCGGATGATGCAACCTGGGTCACCGCCGTACCAGAGTATTCAAGAGCCAAGTTTGAACTGGACTTCAAGGCTTTCATCATCGGCAAAGCGACCCTGACAGGCGTCTTCCCTTAAACCGGTTTGCCTCACAAATACCCAGCCTGGCCTCAGCGGCCTTGGCTGGGTATTTTTTTGATCTCAACCGGTGGTGGCAAATCCTTGGCCATCAACTCGCGCACCTGCACCACCAACTTGTTGTGCGCATCCAGAAAAGCGGCGGCAATGACTTTGCCCTCGTTGGTATTGCTCCAACCCATGCCGCCCGCGCCTCCCCTTCCACCAAAAGCAAGGCCACCCAAGCCCAAATCAGTGGTGCGCGCTGAGCCCGTAGCGGCAGCAACTTGCTCCGTGGTTTCGTTATCGGTCAGCAACAGCGCCACTTGGGCTTCCTTGAATTTGATCTGCTCCACGATGCCGATCAAGGCCCCCAGGTCGCGCACGACCGGGATATGGGCCAACACGCCACCCAAACTACGCCCGGCATCTTGCTCGCTGAAGGTGAGGTTGGGAATCAAGGTGTACTGGGCCTCGTAGCCTTTGCCTTTTTCCACCGTATTGCCCTGTTTACGCAAAACGCCGCTTTCCTTGAGTTGTTGTTCCTGGATCGTTCCACGGAGTCCAGCGGAGCGGTCCACCACGCGGAAGCAGCCGCTTTGCTGGGCCAGCAATCGCACCAGCGGTACGGGTGAGCTCGGCAGGTTGTAGCTACTACTCATGACATAACCATTGGGGTTTTCAGCTAACGCCAACGTCGCGACTGGTTTATCACATTTGACCAATGTTTGGTTCGCACCCTTGGTTCCAGCAGGACCCGCAGAACCTGTTATTTCGGAGCTTCCCTCTCCCAGTTCAGTACCTTTTTTGCCACACCCTGGTAAAACTGCAATGCAGACCACCACTGCGGCCGCAATGGGAACGCGCAGAAGTGAACGTGGAGATGAACGAAATACAGTGGACGGATACATAAAACGATTCCTTTCAAATGCGGGCGAATAGTACCCGAGCACACACGTGAATCTAGGTGACAGCACAAGCGGTTACAGCGCTTCGCATTTGCGCGCGGGCATGCTATCGTGGACATTCAAATTTAGAGAAAGGCTGTCGCCATGAAACATCTCAGCGGCGTGGATTCTGCGTTTTTACACCTGGAGTCGCCAGAAATGCCCATGCATATTGGATCCCTCAATGTGCTGGATTTGCCCGAAGGCTATAGCGGCGACTTCTTTGAAGACACCAAGGCCTATATACAACAGCGGCTGCATTTGGCTGAAGTCTTCACCCGCAAGCTCGCGCTGATGCCGCTGGACTTGTCCAACCCGGTGTGGGTGGAGGATGAAGACATTGATCTGGACTACCACATACGCCATGTCACGCTGCCCAAGCCCGGCAGCAACCGCCAGCTGCAACAGTACGTGGCACGGTTGCACTCTAGCCTGCTAGACCGCAGCCGCCCGTTGTGGGAGTTTTTTGTCATCGATGGTCTCAAAAGCGGGCAGGTGGCTTTGTACAGCAAACTGCACCACGCGGGCATCGACGGCCAGGCCGGTGTTGCTGTGGCCCAGGCCATATTTGACCTGACAGCCACCGGGCGTGCCATCAAACCACCCCGCCCTAGCGCGCGTCGCAACCAATACCAGTTGGGCGTCGCCGAGCTTCTAGGTGCAGCAGTGAGCAATACCTTGAACCAGTCAGCAGGCTTGATCAAATCGTTGCCGCTGATTGCCAAGTCCGCCAAGAGCGCGCTCATTCCTGAAAAAGGCGCGAACGGCAAGCGTAACTGGTCGTTGCCCAAAGACTTCAAGTTATTCGCACCCCGAACCTCGCTAAACGTGGCCATTACCAACCAGCGCACCTTTGCCGGACGCACCGTACCGCTGGCCGAAGTGAAGCTGATTGCCAAAGCCTTGGGCGTATCGTTAAACGACGTGGTGATGGCCACCACTGCGGGGGCGCTGCGCAGCTACCTGAAGGAAAACAACGAGCTACCTGCGCAATCCTTGTCAGCAGCTGTGCCGGTGAGCCTGCGCGCCGAGGGCGACACCACGTCCAACAACCAGGTCAGCATGGTCACCATGAGTCTGGCCACCGATATCAAGGACCCATTGGCGCGCTTGCGCAAAATCCACGAGCTGTCGGCCAACACCAAGGCCAAGATGAGCCGTTTCAAGGCCGCTATTCCGACTGACTTCCCGCTGCCTGCCGCGCCTTGGCTGATGTCGGCTGTGGCGTCTTTGTTCAGCCGGTCGCGCCTGGCCAATGTATTGCCGCCGCTGGCCAACCTGGTTATTTCCAACGTGGCGGGTATTCCTGTGCAACTGTATTTTGCAGGCGCCAAGGTGGTGAGCTACTACCCGGTTTCCATTCCCGCACACAGCATGGCACTCAATGTAACGGTGCAAAGCTACAACGGTCGATTGGATTACGGACTGATTGCGTGCCGTCGTGCGTTGCCCGATGTCAATGAGTTGGCTGATGGCTTGCTGGCTGAGCACCGCACGTTGCTAGATTTGGCCAGAGCGCAGACACCAGCGTTGGCTCCGGCAGCGATGGAGGCATTGGCGTCGCCGGCAAAGCCAAAAGCAGTAGCGACCAAACCGACAACGACATCCATCAAACGCCCTGCTGCCAAGCGGGTCAAGCGCCAGACAGCCACAGCCTGACACTTCACACTGCACCTAAAAAAGGTGGCTTTCAAGCCGCCTTTTTTACTACCCAATCAACTGGCGCAGCACGAAGGGCAAGATGCCCCCCGCCTGGTAATAATCCACCTCAATCGGCGTATCGATGCGCAACAGCAGCGTATGGTGGGTTTGTGAGCCATCGGCACGGGTGATGATCAGCTGGGCTTCACTTTGCGGCGTGAGTTTGGGGTCCGGAATAATCTCCACCGTTTCCGAGCCCGTCAGGCCCAACCGGGCCCAGGTATCGCCCGCCTTGAACTGCAGTGGCAACACACCCATGCCCACCAGGTTGCTGCGGTGGATGCGCTCAAAGCTCTGCGCCACTACCGCCTTGATCCCCAGCAGGGCCGTGCCCTTGGCGGCCCAGTCGCGGCTGGAACCCGTTCCGTACTCCTCACCTGCGAACACAACGGTGGGCACGCCTGCCGCCATGTATCGCGTGGCGGCATCGAAGATGGAAATGTGCTGACCATTGCTAGGCTCGCCTTTGGCGCCCTGAAAAAGGGTGTACCCCCCCTCCTCACGCGAACCATCTTCTGCAGCTGGCAACATCAGATTCTTGATGCGCACGTTCGCAAAGGTGCCGCGCACCATGACCTCGTGGTTGCCGCGGCGCGCACCGTAAGAGTTGAAGTCAGCCTTCAAAACGCCATGCTCCAACAGCCATTGGCCAGCAGGCGAACTGGCCTTGATCGAACCGGCCGGAGATATATGGTCGGTGGTGATCGAATCGCCAAACAACGCCATGATGCGCGCGCCCTGCACGCGGGGTGCAAGCGTGACTGCAGCTGAAGTATCTGAGCTTTTTTGACCCCTAGCCCTCGTGGAATCTACGCTGGTAGCTACTGATTCAATAGCAAAATTTTCAAAAAATGGCGGCTCGGCAATGTAAGTGCTGGTCGGCCAGGTGTAGGCTTGACCCGACACGCCCTTGATCTTGTCCCACAGCTTGCCGGGCTCGGTGTTGACCTTGGCATAGTTTTTACGGAAGGCCTTGCCGTTCATTGCGTATTTCAGCAGCGCATGGATTTCTTCGGTGCTGGGCCAGATATCGCCCAAGTACACATCCTTGCCGCCTTTGCCCTTGCCCACCGGCTGGGTCATCAGGTCGGTGTTAACCGTACCCGCAATGGCATAGGCCACGACCAGCGGTGGACTGGCCAGGAAATTGGCTTTGATGTTAGGGTGAATGCGCGCCTCAAAATTGCGATTGCCCGACAGCACGGCGGCGCAGACCAAGTCGTTCTTACTAATGACCTCGTTCAGTTCGGGTGTCAGATCGCCAGAGTTGCCAATGCAGGTGGTGCAACCGTAGCCCACCAGCGAAAAACCCAACTTTTCGAGATACGGCAACAAGCCCGTTTCGGTCAGGTATTCGGTCACGATGCGCGAGCCCGGAGCCAGTGACGTCTTGATATGCGGCTTGACCTTGAGTCCCGCCTCTACCGCCTTCTTGGCCAGCAGGCCCGCGGCCAACAACACACTGGGGTTGGAGGTGTTGGTGCAACTGGTAATGGCGGCAATCAACACATCGCCATGGCCCACGCTGATGTCGGTACCACCCGCCGCCGTTGAGGAAGCGGTACGCAATGCGTGATCAGCAGCCAAGGTCGGCTTGTTGCTTTCCATCTCAACCATCTCACGCGCTGCGCCGAGGGGCGTGGGAGGCGATTGCGGCACCTTGGTCAATACCGGCTCATCAGCCTTGCGCACCTGGTGGCGGGTGTGAAACACAGCCGCGAGCTGGTTGAAGCCGTTCTCGGCATTGGACTTGGAGAACAGCGACTCGAACTGGCTGGCCACTTTGCCCAGCTCAATGCGGTCTTGCGGACGCTTGGGGCCGGCCAAGCTGGGCGTGACCGTGCCCAAGTCAAGCGTCACCACCTGCGAGTAGTCAATGTCGCCCGCCACCGGCACGCCAAACAAACCCTGCGCCCGGAAATAAGCCTCAAATGCTTCGATCTCGGCCTTGGTGCGGCCTGTGCCTTCAAAGTACTCCATGGTCTTTTCGTCGACCGGAAAGAAGCCCATGGTGGCACCATACTCAGGCGCCATATTGCCAATGGTTGCGCGGTCTGGCAGGCTCAGGGTGCGCGTGCCCTCACCAAAAAACTCGACAAATTTACCCACCACCTTGTGCTGGCGCAAAAGCTCTGTAACCGTCAGCACCAAGTCGGTGGCGGTCACACCTTCGCGCAGCCGACCACGCATTTCAAAGCCCACCACATCCGGCGTGAGCATGTAGACCGGCTGGCCGAGCATTGCCGCTTCGGCCTCGATGCCGCCGACGCCCCAGCCGACCACGCCGATGCCGTTGATCATGGTGGTGTGTGAATCTGTACCGACCAAGGTGTCTGGATAATAGATGTCGGCAGATTTGCCATTGCTCT
>JBDTAG010000277.1:0-8069 GCA_039924745.1 Rhodoferax sp. | reverse complement strand
CCATCGCTTGACGCCCTCTTCACTGACGACCCGTGCAATGACCACCCGGTCTATCCGCAACAAGTCAATCAGTGCCTTGGAAAGTGTTAATTCCAGAAGCTCCCGATCCCGGTGATCCGTCAGCTTGATGATGTGTTCGGTGAGTGTGGCCATGGCCGCATAATAGCCCCGAATCCCGCGCCCGTCACCTTTTCGCAGCCTCCCGGTAGGCATGTGCAGCGGCTTGCTCGTCCTGGCGCTGTTCGGCCATATATGCCAAAGCCAGCCACGTGTCACGTGCCAGTTCGGAGTCTTGCAACATGGCTAGCGACTGCTTGAACAATTGCTGCGATTTGCCCCACAGACTCAAGCGCATACACACCACTCCAGCTAGGTATTGCAATACAGCATCCCGGGGGTTAGCCATTTGGGCATTTTCAATACGACCCAGCCATACGGCGTCGGGCGCACCGTCGGGGGCTGCAAACCCGCGCTCCAGCAACCGTGCAAGGCGCACGCGTTGCGCCAGCGACAGGGCGTCATGTTGTTGCACCATGGCGTCCCAAACCGGCAGCAACCATTGCCGCGACACCGTTACCGCACCACCATGGTCCAACAATCGCTCGGCTGCTTCGAACGCAACTTCCGGTGCATTTTGTTCAGCGCTGTCCAGCGCATCCCAAGCGCGTTGTATCTGCACGGTATCGTGTGCTGCGCGAATGAGTTCTATTGCAAGTCCACGCGCGATACTTTTGCCCGACGAATCTGAAAATGCGCGATGTTTGGTCAACAGACGGCTTGTTTCCAGTGCCATTGGCAATTGGCCTGTTTGGCGGGCAGCCCTAAAGCGCAAGCGCAAAGCCAAGGTTCGACGTGAAGCACCTTGGGGCAATTGGTCCAACCACTGCATGGCGGCTGGCGCATCCCGGTCATCCAAGGCCCATTGCGCACCCCTGAGCTGCACGCCTTCACGCGCTTCCTGAAAATCACGACCCTCGGAATTCTGCAGCGCCAATTGAAAATGGGTATCACGCAAGGTACGATTTTGCAAAGCATGTGCACTTTCACCGGCCAATACATGTGCCAGGGTCCGCAAACGCGCACCATAGACAACCCTTTCGCCGCTGCGTTGCACTGATTCTTCCAACGAAATCACCATTTCTGCAGCCTTGCGCGCCCGCACAAATCGCCCCGCCATCAAATGCGACAACGAGTCCATCAAAGCGGTATGCATACCGCGCTCCTTTTGCAGCAAACGCCAGTGACGCGCTTGGTGGGGAATGCTGGTCAGTGCCGAAAGTGCGCGCATGGCCAAATGCAGTGTTAAAAAACTACCGGCCAGCAGCAACAGGAACAAATTCAGAGAAAGATCGACCCGGTAAGGCGGAAAGAACAGCGTGACCGTTCCATGGTTATCACCAGCAAACAAGGCGCTTGCTACAGCAATCGCAAACAAGGCCATCAGCCATAAAGTGACCCGCATACCTAACGCCCTGCTGCGGCGGTGGCCAATGCCGCCAAGGTCTCGTCCACGTGCGGCAACTCCAGAGCCTTGAGCTGGCCCCGCACCTGCAGCAGCAGCGCATTGGCAGTTTGGGTCTTGCGCGAAGACGCATCAAAATATTTGCCTATCGACGCAGATGCAGCGCCCAAGTCCGAACGCACCGATTCAATTTGGCGCGACAGCAACCCCAAGCGGGCGTTGAGCAATTTGAGCTTGAGGTTTTCGCGCAGAAAAAACGATTGTTCGGGCGACAGCAGCGCAGCTTCAGGCTCTTCGATACGACTCACCCGCACCAGGTTACGGATCTCATCGCGCACCAACAACCCCAGGCGCACCCACCATGTTGTTACAGCCTCTTGCGGCTTGCGCTTGAGCGTTTCATTTGGCCGCGTTGTGGGCAACGCATTGGCAACGGGCAGTTCATCTGCCAGCTGAACCAATTCGTCGAGCTTGACCAATAACGCCGGTGTGTCGGCCAATGCTGTGGCCTTGATGCGGCTCACGTCCCGTGCAATTGCACGCTGCAATGGTGTCAAGCGCGGCTGCGCTGCGCGGCTCACACGCAGGTCTGCACTCTTGAGAGCGGCCAGCAATGGCTCGGCGCTGCCCGTCAATTGTGCTTGTTGCTGCGCAAGCCGTATAGACGATTCAATATCCACCACCAGATTTTCGTCACGCGAACGCGACAGGCTTTGCATCAACTCTTCCAGTTGGGTGCGCTGAAGAGATACCTCGCTCAGCCTCGCCTCCGTCACCGCCAGCTTGGCGGCAGTTTCCATCGCCACTGCCTGCGCTTGGCGTGAAGTGGCGCGCGCTTCCGCGGCTTGGTGCCCGGCATCCGCACTTTGGCGGGCCAGTTGTTCTTGCATGGAGCCCAACTTTTGCCAAAGCATGCCACCCACCACCAGCGCTGCGACCGCAACCAAAGCAACGACCCATTGCAAGCGCTGTGGAGTCAGGTCTTGGTGCTTGGCCGCTAAAGAAGTCGGCGAGCCCTCCTGGGGCTCATTTGCCGCGGTGAGACTGGGCTCTGTGTTCATGCCACCGATTCTATAGACGCCATCAATGCGGCCAGCGTTGGGCGTGACTCGCACACAACAGAAAACCCTACCTTGCGGGCCACTTGTGCGATGCGGTTGTGTGTCACCACGGCTTTAGCCTTTGCCCAAGACTGATCGGCGCAGCTTGCAACCAAATTTCCAATCGCCTCGGAGCTGCTGAACAACCATACCGAACCATCCGCCGCCGCTTGGCGTACCAAGGCACGTTCATCGTCTGACAACACAGGCGGGCGGCGCTGGTAGGACACGACAAACTCCACATGCCCCCCGGCGGCACGCACTTGTTTGGCGAACCAGTCGCGACCGGCCCCATCTACAGACATGTCGGCAGACGTGGTGCCATCAACAACGTCGTGGCTCGCGCCGCCGCGCACGATCAACACGCGAAAGCCGGGTTGAACCCGCTGCGCAACGACAGCCCATAGCGCTTCAGAGTCGAACTGTTCAGCAGCCCGGTCTGGCATATCGATGCAATTGACATCAACCTGCGCGCGTTTCAACGCAGACAAACTACCGGGCCCGGTAACAAACGCTCTCACATGAGTAGCACTCAGTTCACCAAATACGGGGGCTCCAGGCGGTTTTGATGCAAAAAAATGATCCACCGCGTTGCCACTGACAAACATCACCGCATCAAATTCGGCGATGCGCGCCCAGGCTGCAGCCACTGCTGCCGGGTCGGGCGGTGGCAATACGCCAATCAATGGCAAGGCCACGGCACCAAAGCCAGCATCCGACAGCCGGCGGACCCACTGTGCGGCTTCCTGGGTAGGGCGGGTAACGATGACACGCATAGAACTAACTCCCCTGACTGTTTTGTAAACGCACCTTGGCCTGCAATTCGCGAGCGACTTGCTCGCCCAACAGCGTCGCCGACGCAGCATCGGGCGCCACGCCTTGGGCTTGTGCTTGAACCAAGGGTAAAACGCCTTCAGGATCACCCCATGTGGCGCGAATATGCAGCGTATCGCCCTTAACAATAGCAAAGGCTGCCAGAGGCATGGAGCAGCTTCCACCCATGACGCGGCTAACAGCGCGTTCGGCAGACACGGCCCGCAAAGTCGGGGCGTGCAACAACACGTGCAACACCTCAGCCAAATCAGCGCGGTCGCTACGCACTTCGATGCCCAGTGCGCCTTGGCCGGCAGCTGGCAGCATCTGCTAAGGTTCAAAAGTCGTGCGGATGCGGTTTGCCAGCCCCAGACGTTTGAGCCCGGCAGCGGCCAACACAATGCCGTCGTACATGCCATCGTCAAGCTTCTTCAGGCGTGTATCCAGGTTTCCGCGCAAGCCTTCGATCTTGAGATCGGGCCGCAACGCGCGCAACAGGGCCATGCGTCGCAAACTGGATGTACCCACCACCGCTCCTTGGGGCAATTCCGACAGCGATGCGTAACGACTAGATACCCAGGCGTCGCGCGGGTCTTCTCGCTCCATAACGCATGCCAGGCTGAAACCGTCTGGCAACTCCATGGGGACGTCTTTGAGCGAATGCACGGCAAGATCAGCGTGCCCGTCTTCCAGCGCTACTTCAAGTTCTTTGACGAACAAGCCTTTGCCACCGACCTTGCTCAAGGAGCGATCCAGAATCTGGTCGCCGCGGGTTGTCATACCCAGCAAGGTGACCGTATGGCCCTGCTGCTCCAGCAGGGTTTTCACATGTTCAGCCTGCCAAAGCGCCAAGCGGCTCTCGCGGGTAGCAATCGTTAATTTGTGTGCAAGCATGACCCCGTCCGTCGTAACCAATGTGTAATCTATTGTGAGTGGGCAATGCTAGCATGGGCCTCATGAAAACTGTATCTGCACCCGCCCCCGCCAAGCGCGCAAAAGACAACGAACGCCCCCTGGTTGAAGACATTCGCCTATTGGGCCGAATATTGGGCGACGAAATCCGCGAGCAAGAGGGTGAGGCGGCATTTGAACTCATCGAAAAAATTCGCACGCTGTCGGTCGCATTCCGCCGCGATGCAGACCAAGACGCCGACAAGGCCTTGAAGAAATTGCTCAAAGGCTTGAGCGGCGACCAGACCGTGAGCGTGATCCGCGCATTTACCTATTTCTCGCATTTGGCCAACTTGGCTGAAGACCGCCACCACATCCGCCGCCGCGCCATCCACGAGCGTGCAGGCAACACCCAAGAAGGCAGCTTGGAAGTCGCCATGTCGCGCCTGCGCTGGGCGGGTATTGCGCCCAAGACCATCTCCAACACCTTGGCCCAGAGCTACGTCTCACCAGTGCTCACCGCCCACCCGACCGAGGTGCAACGCAAAAGCATTTTGGACGCCGAACGCGGTATTGCCCGGTTGTTGACCGAGCGCGACGAAATCAAAATGCGAGCCGCCTTCTTTGAGAACAAAAAGGATGCGCTCACTACGCGGGAGCTGGCGGCCAACGAAGCACAAATGCGCGCACGCGTCATGCAGTTGTGGCAAACACGCCTGTTGCGCTTCAACAAGTTGACCGTGGCCGACGAAGTTGAAAACGCACTGAGCTATTACGAATCGACCTTCTTGCGCGAGATCCCCAAGCTCTATGCCAACCTGGAACAGTTGCTGGGCAGCAACCAGCCCGTCCACAGCTTTTTGCGCATGGGCCAGTGGATAGGTGGTGACCGCGATGGCAACCCCAATGTCAGCGCACAGACGCTGGACTACGCCCTGCGCCGCCAGTCCGAAGTGGCGCTACGCCACTACTTGACCGAAGTGCACTATTTGGGCGGTGAGCTATCTGTCTCCGCCATGCTCAACGAATGCACACCCGCCATGCAGGCGCTGGCCGAAAGCTCACCCGACCTGAATGTGCACCGCATGGATGAACCCTACCGCCGCGCGTTGACCGGCGTGTATGCGCGCTTGGCCGCCACCCTGCACGCATTGACCGGTACCGAAGCCGCACGGCACGCGGTCGCGCCCCAAAACCCCTACGCCCGCGCCGAAGACTTTGCGGCCGAACTACGCACCATTGAAGAGTCACTTAAAGCCAACCACGGTTCGGCGCTGGTGGCCGAACGTCTGCACCCGCTGATACGCGCGGTGGAAGTCTTTGGCTTCCATTTGGCCACCGTAGACCTGCGCCAAAGCTCGGACAAACATGAAGAAGTGGTTGCGGAATTGCTGGCCACCGCGCGCATCGAGGCAGACTACTCCAATCTGGACGAAGGGGCAAAGCGCACGTTGCTGATGGGCCTGTTGGGAGATGCCCGCGCGCTGCAGGTACACGGTGTGGCGTACTCTGCCCACACACAAGGCGAGCTCGCGATCTTTTCCATGGCCAAGACCATGCGCGAGCGCTTCGGCGCAGATGCCATTCGCCACTACATCATCAGCCACACTGAGACTGTCAGCGATTTGCTGGAAGTGCTACTGCTGCAAAAAGAAGTGGGGCTGATGCGCGGTGTGCTCAATGGCACGGGCCCTGGGAATAAAGCGTCTGACCCGTTGACCCCCATCTGTGACCTGATCGTGGTGCCACTCTTCGAGACCATTGAAGACCTGCGCAACGCCGCGCCCATCATGCGCGAGTTCTATGCGTTGCCCGGCATTGCGGCGCTGGTGCGGCGAGGCGGCGGCGAGCAAGACATCATGCTGGGCTACTCTGATAGCAACAAGGACGGCGGCATTTTCACCAGCAACTGGGAGCTCTATCGGGCAGAGATTGCGCTGGTCGAATTGTTTGACGAACTAGCTGCAAGCCACCCCATCACGCTGCGCATGTTCCATGGCCGCGGCGGCACGGTTGGACGCGGCGGCGGCCCCAGCTATGAGGCGATATTGGCGCAACCGCCGGGCACCGTGCGCGGCCAGATCCGCTTGACCGAACAGGGCGAGGTCATAGGCTCCAAATACGCCAACCCTGAGATCGGCCGGCGCAACCTCGAAACATTAGTCGCCGCCACGCTGGAAGCCACGCTGCTGCAGCCTACCAAATCAGCCACACCGGCGTTTTTGGACGCAGCTGCCGAACTATCGAGCAACAGCATGGCGGCCTACCGCGCGCTGGTGTACGAGACCCCCGGTTTCACCGAATACTTCTTCAGCGCTACCCCGATACGCGAGATTGCGGAGCTCAACATCGGCTCGCGTCCAGCATCGCGCAAGGCGTCTCAACGCATTGAAGACCTGCGCGCTATTCCGTGGGGCTTTAGCTGGGGCCAGTGCCGTCTGACTTTGCCCGGCTGGTACGGCTTTGGCTCGGCGGTACAAACATTCATCACGTCGGGTACGCCTGCAGAACAACGGGAGCGCGTTGCTCTGCTGCAAAAGATGTACCGCCAGTGGCCTTTCTTCAAGACCTTGTTGTCGAACATGGACATGGTGATGGCCAAGAGCGATCTGGCCCTGGCATCGCGTTACTCGGAGTTGGTTGCCGACGCGCGCCTGCGCAAGAAAATCTTCACGGCGATAGAGGCCGAGTGGCACAGTACCGCGCACGCACTGGCCACCATCACTGGCGACAAGAATCGCCTGGCCAACAATGCGGCGCTGCAACGTTCGATCCGCCACCGCTTTCCGTATATAGACCCGTTGCACCACCTGCAAGTGGAGCTGGTGCGGCGTTACCGCTCCGGCCAGGCCGATGATCGGGTGCAACGTGGTATTCATATTTCGATCAACGGCATTGCAGCGGGGTTGCGCAATACGGGTTAATGGAAGGCGATAATCGCAACGAAGAACAATGTCCAGACGTCCTCTAAGAACTGCATGGTCACCTCCGCTCAGTTTGAATTCCGTCGCGGTGTATCGACCGATGCGCTTTGCCTCAGCGCACTGGCCACTCAGGTGTTTTTCGATACTTACGCTACACAAGGCATCAATGCAGATTTGGTCAACGAAGCACGTGAGCATTACTCACAGGAGGCCCTTGCTGGCCGCCTTTCATCACCCGCAGTAGACATTACTTTGGTCGAATACGGTGGCAACATCGTCGGCTTCATTGACGTACAGATCAGCAGTCTGTGCCCTGTTCCATCGGTAGTTGGTCCAGAGGTACTTCGCCTTTACATTCAGTTGCCGTTCCAAAACAAAGGTCTGGGCAAGCAGCTCTTGCTGAGGGCCGAACGCACAGCATACAAGCAAGGCGCACGCGCGCTCTGGCTCACCGCGTGGGTGGGCAACGTGCGAGCAATGGCCTTTTATCCATTAGCGGGCTACGAAAAGTTCGGCACCACGCAGTACCTTATCAATGGCAATGAATACGAAAACTGTGTCTTTGCCAAGTGGCTGCCCCAAAACGGTACCTAAGCCCTCGCTCAAAGGGAGCAGCATCGCTAACACCCACACGCTTTTCGAGTGCAAACAATGTGATACCCGCCTTAAAGAAACTCGCATTGAAAATGAGTTCCAAAATGAACGATGGAAAAATTGTCAATCGGTCAGGCAACGGTGAGATGTGTTGCTGCGAATTGCGAGATGGTTTTCTCCATCTGGTCTTGGGCGATTTTGCCTCTACCGCGACACCAACTCCCTAACCGCCGCCAACTGCCTCCGCGAAACGGCCAACAACACATCCACACCGTTTAGCCGCAC
>JBDTAG010000276.1:0-12010 GCA_039924745.1 Rhodoferax sp. | reverse complement strand
CCCTCCATGAAGGACACGTTGCCGGACGGTGATTTGCAAGCCGCGACAGCAACCACCAACCCTGGCGGTAGCGGCGTGTTGCCGTATGGCGAGCTCAAGCGTCTGTTCGACTACTACCTGAGTGCGGTTGGCGAGCAAAGCGTGGAAGCCATTACGCAGCAAATCCAAGGTGAGCTTGATCGTCGCGTACCGCCTGCGCAGATCAAGCCGGCGCAGCGCCTGTTGGGTCTTTACATCGCATTCAAGCGCGAACTGGTGCAATTGGAAAGCCAGCCGAAATTGGTTGGCAATGGCCTGCAAGCGATACGGGGCCGTTTTTTGGCCATGCAGGATATGCGGTCCCGCTATTTCAATAACGAAGAAACACAAGGCATGTTCGGGTTTGAAGATGCCTATGACCTGGACGCTATCGCGCGCCTAGAAACGAGCCAGAACCCGGCTCTCAGTGCTGATGAAAAGAAGCGGCAATTGGCTGCTTTGGATGCCACGATGCCAGAGCAATTGCGCAAAGAACGTGAGGCCACCAGTATCGTGGTGCGTGTTGAGCAACAGGCCCTTGATCTGCGGGCCAAAGGCGGCAGCGATGACGATGTCTACCGCATGCGCGCAAAGGCGCTGGACCCAGAGGCGGCTGCGCGCTTAGCCGATGTAGACCGTGAGGAAGCGGCATGGAAGAGCCGCATCGCCCGTTATCTAGACGAGCGCGCAAAGCTACTGCAATCATTGTCCAACGCCAGCGCATCCGAACGGGAGGCCGGTCTGGCGCAGCTCCAGCAAAGTTCCTTTACTGAAGCCGAGCGGCCACGGTTGCTGGCCTACGAGTAGGCTGGCGCCAGACGCTTGCCATGCGGCAGGATGGGCAGGCGTTCAAACATTTGTCGACAGTAGCCGGTGATGCGCAAGCATTTGTTGATCTCGTCCACCGGTAGTGGGCCGGACACGACCACGATGTCATTGGCCCGGTCATGGTCTCCCGCAGCCCGCAGACGCCTGCGGGTATTGCTGGCCCATGAATGGATACGCGATGGCTGGCCGTGCTCGTGCAGCTTGCCGGTGCGGACGTCAAACGCGATCGCGACCGTGTCGGTCATCAACCGGAGTTTGTGCTCGCCAGTGGCCTTGCTGGGCGGCGTACTCAGGTCGTACAAATGGTAGTTGCCTTGCTTGAGCTGGTATTGAAGTGACATGCGGGTTCCTCTGACACCGATTGTGGTTCGCGGGCTACGAAACTAAAGTGAGAGAAGGCGGTAAATCAAGGGCTAATCCCGCGTCACCCGCACCAGTTCTTCGCGAGAGGTAATGCCCAACTGCACCAAGCGCTCACCGTCTTCGCGCATCAACGTCATGCCGCCCGCCATCGCAGCACTGCGTATGTCGGCCTCGGAGGCTTTGTGGTGGATTTGCGCGCGGATCGCATCATCGGTCACCAGCAGTTCAAACACACCAGTGCGTCCCAAGTAGCCGGTTTGGCCACATTCATTGCAGCCCTTGCCGTAGCAGGTGGTACATAGTTTGCGCAGCAGGCGCTGTGCCAGCACGCCCAGCAGCGATGAACTGAGCAAAAAAGGTTCAATGCCCATATCAGTCAGCCGTGTCACCGCGCTAGCCGCATCATTGGTGTGCAACGTGGCCAGCACCAAGTGACCGGTCAGCGACGCCTGGATGGCGATCTGCGCTGTCTCAAAGTCGCGAATTTCGCCAATCATGATGACATCAGGGTCTTGGCGCAAGATGGCGCGCAGAGCCTTGGCAAAGTCCAAATCGATCTTGGCATTGACCTGGGTCTGGCCCACGCCGGCCAGCTCGTATTCGATGGGGTCTTCTACCGTCATGATGTTCTGGCGCCGGGTATCGAGCTTTTGCAACGCGGCGTACAGCGTCGTTGTTTTTCCTGATCCAGTGGGGCCCGTTACCAAAATGATGCCGTGGGGCTGGGCCACAAGATGGTCAAAGCGCGCCAGCACATTGCCTTGCATGCCGACGGATTCCAAACTGAGTTTGCCACCGCTCTTGTCCAGCAAGCGCAACACGGCACGTTCGCCATGTGCGCTGGGCAACGTGCTAACGCGCACATCTACGCCCCGCGTGCCGATGCGCAGTGAGATGCGACCGTCCTGCGGCAAGCGCTTTTCGGCGATGTCGAGATCTGCCATGATTTTCAGGCGCGAAATCAATGCGGCGTGCAGCGCGCGGTTGGGTTGCACGACGTCGCGTAGCGAGCCATCCACTCGGAAGCGCACACTGCTGTGGCGCTCATACGGTTCGATGTGGATGTCGCTCGCGCCGTCGCGTGCGGCCTGCGTTAGCAGCGCGTTGAGCATGCGGATGATGGGTGCGTCGTCCGACGTTTCCAGCAAATCTTCAATCGCCGGCAGGGCCTGCATCATGCGGGAAAGGTCTACATCGGACTCGACCTCGCTGATGACGGTGGCAGCGCTGGATTCGCTCTGGGCGTAGGCCGCGCTGATACGCTGGCGCAGTAGTTCTGCCGCTTCGGTTTCGATCTGTGCGGCACCAAACTTGCGCGTGACTTCAGCCACTGCGCTTTGCGCAGCATCGCTGGCCAAGTCATGCAGCCACAGCGTCAGTGTGCCGTCTTGGTCTTCCAGCAACAGCTGGTAGCTGCGCGCAAAGGCGTAGGGCAGCGGGTATTGCACGGCGTGACCCATGTTTAGGGCTTGGCCACAGGCATCGGCAGCGCAGGGGCGGGTGTGGGCGCAGCAGGAAGGATGGCGCCAGCATTGACCGGTACAGCAACACTCGACTGTGGCTGCGCTTGCTGCTGGTTGTTACGCATGGACTCGTAGCGCCCCATGGACAGTGCGTCGGTGGCAGCGGCATCGCGCATGACCACCGGGCGCAGAAAGACCATCAGGTTGGTTTTTTTGCGGCTGCGGGTCTCGCTCTTGAACAGGTTGCCGACCACTGGCAAGTCGCTCAGGAGGGGCACCCTTTCCTGGTTACTGGAATACTCATCTTGCAGCAAGCCGCCCAGCACGACGATGGATCCATCAGCCACCAGCACAGTGGATTCGATGGAGCGCTTGTTGGTAGTCGGTCCGTTTGCGTCTTTGAGTGTGCTGGCTTGAATGGTCGACACCTCTTGGTAGATGGTCAGTTTGACCGTGCCGTTCTCGCTGATTTGTGGCTTTACCTTCAGCGTGATACCCACGTCCTTGCGTTCAACGGTTTGGAACGGATTGACTGAGCCCGATGCGCCGCCTGCGCCTGTGTTGGTGAACTGGCCTGTCACAAACGGCACGTTCTGAGCGATGACGATTTTGGCCTCTTCGTTGTCCAGGGTAAGTAAATTGGGCGTGGACAAAATGTTGCCATCACCATTGGTTTGCAAGTAGCGTGCTAGCAGGCCCAGCACATAGACACCGTTGACCCTGTTGGCAATGGCCAAGTTGCCGCCCGTAGCCAGGGTGGCCCCACCGCTCAATGCATTCGTAGCCAAGTTGACGATGTTGGTGCCTGCACCACCTGCAGGGCTGAAGTTGGTACCCAGAATACCTACGGCGCCGTCGCCGTTTTGCCCCAACGGTCCTTGCCACTGGATGCCGAATTCAGCGGCTTTGTCGGCGTTAACTTCTGCAATCAGGCTTTCTACATAGACCTGCGCGCGGCGCGCATCGAGCTTGTCGATGACGGCGCGCAACTGGCGGTATTGCGGCTCAGGCGCAGTGATGATCAACGAGTTGGTCGAAGCATCGGCCTGGATCTGTCCGCCGGTAGTTGACTGGCTGGCAGCGGTGCTCCCGCTGCTACCGTTGGCAGCTGCGCCACCGACTGCCGTGGTGCTCGGTGTGCTGGGCGCAGTGTTGCTGGTGCTGTGTGATTCGCCCGCTAGTGCGGCGCGTAGCGTGGCGGCTAGTTTGGTGGCCTCAGCATTCTTCAGGTAGACAACATAGATGTTGCCGGTAGCGCTTTGCGTGCCGGGCTGGTCCAGCTTGTCAATCAGCGACTTGGCCAGCCCCATGCGTGCCGGATTGGCCGCGCGCAAGATCAGGGTGTTGGAACGGGGCTCGGCAATCAAGGTGGTCTTGAAGCTGGCATCAGCCTGCCCACCCGGCACCGTTGCCGCGCCACTGCCGGATTCCAACAGGCGCAGCACCAGCGGCGCCAAGTCCACCGCAATCGCGTGCTTGAGGCTGATGACCTCGATATCGGCGGCGTTGGATACATCCATCGCGGCAATGATTTGGGCCATGCGGCGCAGGTTGTCGCCGTAGTCGGTGATGACCAGCGAGTTGTTACCGGGGTTTACGTTGATGGTGTTGTTGGGGCTGATCAGCGGGCGCAGAATCGGCAGCAGGTTGCTGGCGTTCTCAAAATTGAGCTTGAAGATTTGGGTAGCAATCTGATTGCCAGCTACCAATTTGTTGTCGAACACGGCGCCGCCCTGCAATTTGGCATCGGCCTCGGGCACGATCTTGTCCAGGCCAGCCGCATCCACCACGGTGTAGCCCTGCAGGCGCAGCATGGCCAGAAACTGGGCATAGGCTACTGCGGGTGTCACCGGCTTGTCGGTGGTCAGCGTGATCGTGCCTTTGACGCGGGGGTCAACCACCACATTGCGGCCGGTCAGCGTGGCCATGGTGCGTGCTACTGCATCGATCTCGGCGTTGGTGAAGTTCAGCGTGATAGGGTCGCCGCGCCGCGCTTGGGCTGTTGCAGGCGCGGTTTGTGCCAAAGCGTTTAAGGATAAAAGGCTGCAAGCCCCCGTCAATATTGCACAAGTCGCTATTGAAATAATAGTGTCTTGTTTGCGTGTGAAGATTACGGTATTCATGTGCTGCGTCTCAATTTAGCCCACGGTGATGATGGAGCGCGCGCCATCGCGCCGCCCAAGAATGTTCAGAAGATTTGACAGGGCCTCAACCCGGTCAGGCGCGGCGCTGGCCACGCCTTTGAAGCGTAGGCGCTGACCTATCCATTGGCCCTGCCCGCTGAGTTGCAGGCTGCCGTCCAGCGTGATGAGGTCCAGGCTGGGCGATGGTCCGCCTTGCAGAGTGAAGCGGTAGCTACCCATAGGCGACAGCGTGGACAGCTTGGACGAAATGTTCAGCGCATCCAATTGCAGACGCCCAGTTTGGCTCAGTCCTGTGGGGCTGAACTCTATGGTGAAACTTTGTGTGGTGGCACTGAGTTGGCCTTGGGCCTGCACCGTATTCCATGGCGTACCCAAACCGATCAATAGGCTGGCTGGCCACTGTGAATGCCCGTCTTGCAGCACCAGACGCATACCCTTCCAGCCCACGCGCGTAGCGTGCATTTGTAAAGGCTGTGGCGTGCAGCAGTCGGCGGTGATCTGTACGTCCACACCGCTCCAGGAAGGGTGTATTTTCCAAGAAACCTTGCCCGGTAGGGCGACGGCGTTGGTACTGCCTATTCCACCTGACAGCACCAGTTGGGACGAACCGGCCCAGACACTGCCTTGGGCGCTGACCAGTTGAACCTGTTGGCCACTGGCTTGGCTCAAGACCGCTGCCAGCCACCGTGCAGGCGCGAATAGCGTGGTCGCAAGGATGCCACCCAGCAGTACACCCGCAATCGCCCAGCGCCAGGGCGGGGTTTGGTGTGGCAAACCGGGTGTTCGTAGTGTGGCCATGTTTAGCGTTGCGGCAGGCTCATGACCAGCGTGCCGGTCCAGGTGGCGCCCGTAGGCGCGTTGCCGCGGGTTAGGCGTGCTTCTAGTGGCACCGAGCGCGCATTCAGACGCACTTGGGTCAACCACTGGGCCAGGGCATCGGCGCTAACGGATTGCAGCGTGACATTGGCACGATCAGCAATCACGTTGATTTGGGCGTTGGTGGCCAGCGTTTGTTTGGTCGCCAAGTTCAGCGCACGCAAGGCCTCGTCATAGGCCAGCGGCGCTTGCCGTTGCAGTGCGCTGGCTTGGTTTTGCAGCGACAGCATGTGCTGCAATTGCGCATCGAGCGCGTTGGCCTGGGTGCCTGAGGTGCGCAAGACTTTTAGGGAGGGCGCCAACATCAATTGCCACAACAGTGCCAGCACGATCAATGCCAAAGCGGAGGCAAGAAATGTTTTTTCCCGCGACGCGAGTTGGCGCCAGCGGGCTTGTAAGGGCCCAAACGGGGTGGCGCTGGAGGGCTTGCTCATGGCCGGCGCTCCTGTTGTTTTAATACCAAGCGGTCGCCGTCTTGCGTGGCACTGTAGCCTTGGGCTTGCAGTCGGGTGATCGCGGTTGGCAGTGTGGCGACAGATGGGTCTGCCAGCTTGAGGCGCAATTCACCTGCTACAAATTCAATAGCTGTAGGTGCAGCAATTTCGGGGGCTAGCGTCTGAAATTCTCCAAGCATAGTCTCCAGATCGCCACTGGCTGCAGCGCCGCTTTGGCGTTGCAGATCGGCCAGTGCACGGGCCATTTGCAGCGGTGCGTCCACCACCACGCGGACATCGGGGAAGGTCATGGTCAGGATCTCGCGCACCGCAGTACGTTTTGCAGCAAGTGCCGCCTGTTCTTTCCAGGCCCAGGCCTGCAGCCCTATCACATTCGCCAAAATAATGGCCACGACAGCCCAGCGAGCGGGCTTCCAGCGGGGTGACCTGAGCAGCTCGTTCGCTAGCTGCGACAGTTGCTTGCGCGTGCGGGTACCACGGGTGCGCAGCAGGTCAAACTGGGCCAGATCCCATTCCGATGTGGCTGCGGCCATGGCCCGTTGCGCTGCGGTTTGCAAGCTCACGCGGCCAGCAAAGTATTGTTCGGCCAATGCCGCCACCGCAGGTTCGGCCAGCACCACCGGCGCATCCACGTTGTGAGGCAGCAAGGCGAGGCTGCTGTGTGCCAAAGGCAGCACCAAGACGCCATGTGGTCCGCTACAGACCCACTTGGCAAGCTCGGCGGTACCGATGGCGTTTAGGGTGATGGCGTCAGGCGCTGCGTCCGGCGGTGGCGCTAGTTCTGGCACGATGCGGGCGACAGGGCGTCCGGTCTGCTCTAGCGCGGCAAGCCAGGCGTGCAGCCATGCGCGGTTACATGCCGCGACCCAGTTGGGCGCATCGGCGCGGGCCTGGGGCTGAATGGCGAAATGCAATTGTGCGGGATCGTCTAGCAGGCGCTCTTCCAGTAAGCCGTCAAGTACGGCGCGCAAACGCGGCGCATTGCCTTCTTGAAAGAAACCGCGCTCTAGCGTTCCCTTGGGAAACTCTACACGGTGCCACGATAACTGGGCTGCAGGAATGAGCACCACCACTTCCGCGTCGGGCGTTTGCGGCAGCAGGGTCAGTGGCGCATCCAAATGGCGCTTGACAGTGCTGCCGTCCTCGGTCCAAACGGTGCTGCACGGCGTGGCTGCCGTGGGCATGGAGGAAGGGAGTGTGACGATCAGTGAGGACATGCAGGTTTTTTGAGCTGCTTCATTGTAGGGGGCTGGTTTGTAGGCCCGTGGTGCCCCTATCGCGCCAAAGCGTCTTCACATTGATGCCGTCGCGCTGCACAACGGAGTGTTCGTCTACTACCGTCTGGTCCAAGCGCATACGACCCAATATTTCAAAGAAACGGGAATTTATGCTGTGCTGGTTTTCGTTCAAATCTGCCGCCGCGTCGGGGATCACCTTGCCCGCATCGCTGAGTGTCCGAAAGTGGGCAAACTGGCGGGTTGTGACCAGACGTTCGGCTTGGGCCATGTCCAACCCGGGAATGATTGCGAACAGCACCGGCGCGCTGGCTGTATTGAGATTGACGGGAGTATGGGCGGGCAACAGTGTTATGAAGGGGCGCAGAATTGCCAGACTGCGCTGGGATAGCCCCAACCAAGCAAGTTGTCCTACGCGCTGTGGCATCAATGGGGCCATGCTGGAAAAACCACTTTCAGCGCTGGTGTCCTGCGCAAGCCTCAGGTTGTCTACAAGGGCAGCAAGCTCGTTTTTGGGTAGCCCCAATTTTTCAAAAAGCTTGGCAAAGGCACGCACGTTTGGCTCGGACGGTTTGTTGTTCTCCACCAGGTTGAACACGTTCATGCGCCCTTGCAGGTCGGTGATGGTGCCGGACAAAAAGGCTTGTGATGCGGCGTCCGTTGTATCTAGTGCGACGCCTTTGTCGGCTGCGAGAAAGGTGGATAGGCGAGCTTCTTCCAGCGGCACCGCCCAGGGCTCGCCCAAATAGTCGGCCCCACCAGAGCGCGCGTCTTCGCGCAGAATCAAACGGGCCCAATCGAGCGCACCGGTTAGTACCCACAGCGATTGCACGCGTGCGCGCTCGGCGGTCTCGACCTCGATGCTGCGCCACTGTTGCCACAGTGCGGCGGCGGCCATGCTGGCGACGAGGGCCACGGTCAACATGGCGGTCAGCAAAGCGGCACCGGTCTGGCGTGGCATCATGATTTTCCACCGCCTAGCGTGCTGCGCGCCCAGTCAAGTGTCAACGTGCCCGCAAAAGCGTCATTGGGTGGCAGTGTGAGTACAAGGCGCACGCCATCGGGGAGCACGGCTTGTGCAGGCACCACCGGTACAGCGGCAGATGCGGCTGGCAAAGGAGGCGGTGGAGCAACAGCAGTGTCGCTGGACAGCGGGTTGGTCCAGGCATCGCCGCGGAAGTAAAACACTTTCCACTGCTCCAGTGCTGCAACACGGACCTCCAGTTTCTTGTCCTCCTCGCTGGCGTTTTGTGCCCATTGGGCTGCACGTGCCCACATGGTTTGTAGTGCACCCCGGGTCTGAACTGGCGGCGACTGCCAGCGTAGCCATTGGCCGACACCATTGATCTCGCGTCGGGTCCACGCCACGACCAACAGGCCGTCGCTGGCAGCTGCGGTGCTACGACGGGTGACCCGAAGGGCGCGGCCGTCCCAATCGAGCGCGGGGGTGTTGGGTAATTGCACCATTGCGTCCAGATCAGCCGACCATTGGGACAGGCCGGCCTGTAAGGTCAGCACGGTGTCTGCCCGTTGTTGCAACTGCGTTTGGGCGCGTGACATTCCATCCAGCCCACGCCAGCTCAATCCAGCCATCAATGCAAGGATGCCAATGGCGACCAGCAGTTCAATCAGCGTGAAACCGTGCTGTCGGGTGGAGGGTTTCAACATCAATAGCGTCCTACTACGGTTGATAGCGTCAGGATGGGCGCTTCGCGTTCAGCGACATGGGCTTCGACCCGTAGAAAATTAGGATTGGGCGTAGGCCGCACAGCCAACGTCACCGCCAGACTGTGGCCCGCTTGATCACAGGCGGTTGTGTTGTCGCCTACAGCGGGCATTTGTTTGGACAGGCGCACCGCTACCAACGTGTTTTCTGCACACAATTGCGCCAGCAGCAGGTCAGATTGGCGTTCTGCATTGCGGGCCAGCGCGCCGGTAGAGCGCACACCTGCCGCCAGTGCGATGGCCACGATGCCCAACGCAACCAAAACTTCTACCAGTGAGAAGCCAGTGGTTGGCCGGCGTGGTGTAAAACGCAGCTTCATGGTGGGCTTTGGGCCTGGTCAGCATCGGCCACTATTTTGAAGGGCCGAACGCCGTCGGTAGTGATACTCAGGCTGCGCGTGGGCTCCGATAGCGATGCCAGTCGTATGGTTTGCGGGCCAATGATGGGCTCAGGCCCCAACACCACCGCCGCGGTGGTGGTGGCCACTACGTCGGCGCCCAGCCAAGTCGTGGGCATGGCGGCACTGGGTAAGCCATCAAACACAAAGCCATTGGGGGTGCTACGCCAAACTACGGTGGTTGCAGTCATGCGTGACTGGGCGCGGGCAGACTCTAACAACGCAGCCAGTCGCTGTGCATCGCGCTCCAGTTGCGTTTGTGCGCCATCCCGCATCGACAAGCTTACACCTGCAGTTGCCAAGGCCATGATGGCCACGACGACTAAAAGCTCTAGCAGGGTGAAGCCTGCGGCGGTGTTAGTCCCAGCTTCCGACGTCCGCATTTTTCCCCTCGCCGCCCGGTTGACCGTCTGCGCCGAAGGAGAGCACGTCCACCTCGCCCCGCACCCCGGGATTCAAATATTGGTAAGGGCGGCCCCAAGGGTCGTTGGGCAACTTGTCCAGGTAATGTTTCCAGTTGGGGGGGATAGGGCCTTCAGTAGGCTTGGTTAATAGCGCTTGCAGGCCTTGGGCGGCTGTGGGGAAGCGTTGGTTATCCAGCTTGTAAAGCTTAAGCGCCTGCATCAGATTGTTGACATCAGTCTTGGCGGCTGTACCGCGTGCATCTTCAGCGCGGTCCAACACATTGGGCACTATGAGCGCGGCCAGAACGCCGATGATCACCAGCACTACCATCAGCTCGATGAGGGTGAATCCCGCGGAATGTATGCGTCTGCGGGCGGAACGCGCAAATGGGGGGTGGTGGTTGGCTTGTTGGTTCATGGTCGGCTCAATCATAATCGTGCAATGCAAACAAACGCTTTTCAGGTGTGGGGTATTCGACTGGCAACCTTGGTGCTGGCTGCGTTGGCCGCGCTGAGCGCCACCTTTTGGGCGCTCAAAAGTACCCATGCCAACAGTGTACCGACCGCAGCTGCAGCCGGTTTTTCGGTATTGGATCCGCAGGCGCTGGCTAGGGCTTTAGGCGGTGGCGGCGTGGCGGCGCCAGCGGGCGCGCCCATTTCGCCCAATACTGCATATGTACTAGTCGGTGTGCTGGCCGATAGATTGCATGGTGGGGCGGCGCTGATTGCCATCGATGGAAAAGCGGCTAAACCCTACCGTGTGGGTGCCACGGTGGATACCAACCTGGTATTGCAGTCGGTCGTGGGGCGGCGTGCTGTGCTGGCTCCAAGCCTAGAGGGGCCAGCGCAAGTGACGTTGGAGTTGCCACCGCTGAGCAAGTGATGGTGACGCAGGCCCGACCACCCGCTGTGGTACCCCGCTATGGTGCCTTGGATGTTTTGCGCGGCATGGCTGTGCTGTGGATGACTTGCTTCCATTTCGCATTTGATCTCAACCACTTTGGGTTTATCCACGAAAATTTTTACAGAGATCCGCTGTGGACGGTGCAGCGCACTTGCATCCTGAGTTTGTTTTTATTCTGCGCCGGATTCGGACAGGCAATCGCGGTGTATGCCGGGCAAACATGGCGGCGTTTTTGGCGGCGTTGGTTACAAATAGCGGCCTGTGCCGTAGCCGTTAGCCTGGGCTCTGCGCTAATGTTTCCCAATAGTTGGATTTACTTTGGCGTGTTGCACGGAATGGTCGTGATGTTGCTTGTGTGCCGCGCTACGGCGTCTTGGGGGCGGTGGCTGTGGCCAGCAGGTTTGTGCATGGTGTTGTTGGGTGTGTATGCGCCGCAAGTGCATGGTCTGCTGCCGTTTGCGGACGCATGGGATCTCAAGTACCTGAACTGGCTAGGCCTGATCAGCCACAAGCCAATCACTGAAGACTATGTACCCATATTGCCCTGGTTGGGTTTGATGTGGTGGGGCATGGCAGTGGGTCAGTGGGCGTTGGCGCGACGTGGTTGGATGGATCGCCTGAGTCAGGCAACCTTTGCCCTGCCAGCACCTCTGGCTTGGCTGGGGCGTTGGAGCTTGAGCTGGTACATGCTGCACCAGCCTGTGCTGATCGGCTTGCTGACTGCATTGGGATTTCTGCGTTAGCCGTTCGTGCTGATGCAACTGATGATCAGGGCTGCCCAATGCTTGTATTCCAGGAAATTGCCGACTGCAAAACTACTGAATGAGTAGGCCAAGCCACCGGAACAACGGTAAGTTCTTACTTATTGGGCTGAATAGGCAGTAGCACGGGGCGGGAGTCGAAAGTTCTATCCAGCACGGGGCTAACTGGAGCATCCGTATTGCAAGTCATTAACTCGTCATCCTCGTCGGTGTTGCCGGACGCATCGGACACATCTTTAGACAAGTTTTGGAGTTTCAGAGCACCAAGCAGAGAACCAGATGCTGCCATCACCCGAATCGATGACAGCTGCAAATCGTACTCGGCATTTGCAAGCGCGCGGCGGGCCAGATAGAGCTCGTTTTGTGTGTCCAGTAAATCTAGCAAGGAGCGTTGACCGATATCGAACTGTTGTTGGTAGGCTTGACTCGCCTTGGA
>JBDTAG010000275.1:0-5852 GCA_039924745.1 Rhodoferax sp. | reverse complement strand
GAACGAAAAGCTGTTGGATGTTTTGGGCGACGACATATCGCAGGACGAGGCTTTTGCCCATGCCAATGACGTGTTGAAAAACGCAGTGGGCGGTATTGCCGAAATCATCAACGTGCCCGGCCATGTCAACGTCGACTTTGAAGACGTCCGCACCGTGATGGGAGAGCCCGGCAAGGCCATGATGGGTACAGCCTTGGCCAATGGTCCAGACCGTGCACGCATCGCCGCTGAGCAGGCTGTGGCCTGCCCGCTGCTGGAGGGCATTGACCTGTCGGGCGCCAAGGGTGTGCTGGTGTTGATCACGGCTGCCAAGGGCTCGCTCAAATTGAGCGAATCTAAGTTGGCTATGAACACTATTCGCGCCTATGCATCGCCCGATGCGCACGTGATCTACGGCACTGCATACGACGACGCTCTGGGTGAAGACATCCGCGTGACGGTGGTTGCAACCGGCCTGAGCCGCCAAGGCATACGTCGCACAGCGCCTCCGTTGCAAGTGTTGCGCACTGGAACTGACAACGTACCGTTTCATGTACCTACACTCAACACGCAAGTCGGTGGAGCCGCTGCGGGTAATGGTCCATCCATGGGTTCTACACAACCAGACTATGCAGGTATGGGCACACCCGCTGTCTGGCGCGGTCGTACCTCGGCTGCCGCCAAAGTTGACGCTTTGTCAAACGGCGGTATGGACGACTACGAAATCCCCGCGTTTTTACGGAAACAGGCAGACTAGTAAAATCCCACGGTGCTACAACAAAGAACCCTCAAGTCCTTAACCCGCGCCGTGGGGGTTGGGCTACACAGCGGGCAGCGGGTGGAGCTCACCCTGCGGCCTGCGAAGCCTGACACCGGTATTATTTTTCGCCGCGTTGATCTGCCGGTACCAGTGGATATTCCGGTATCGGCACCTTCGGTGACCGATACGCGCATGGCGTCCACCATCTCCAGTGGCAGCGCCAAGGTGCAGACGATTGAGCACCTGATGTCGGCATGTGCCGGCCTTGGGCTGGACAATCTCTATGTGGACATTACTGCGGAAGAGGTTCCGATTTTGGACGGCTCGGCTGCATCCTTTGTCTTCTTGTTACAGAGCGCCGGTATCGCGTTGCAAAATGCGCCCAAGCGCTTCATGCGCGTCAAACGCATGGTCGAAGTCCGCGAAGGCGAGGGCGCCAATCTCAAGTGGGCACGTCTGGAGCCATTCAACGGCTACAAGCTCAGTTTTGAAATCGTGTTCGACCACCCGGCGGTCGACTCTACAGGGCAGTGTGTTGAGTTCGACATGGGTGTCGATTCCTACACCCGGGATATTGCCCGGGCCCGTACCTTTGGATTCACCAAAGACGTAGAAATGATGCGCACCAATGGCTTGGCCCTGGGCGGCGGCCTGGACAACGCCATCGTCATGGACGACTACAAGGTGCTCAACGCCGAAGGTTTACGCTACGACGATGAATTCGTGAAACACAAGCTGCTCGATGCGATCGGAGACTTGTATTGCGTGGGAAAGCCATTGTTGGCCAGCTACAGCGCATTCCGTTCTGGCCACGCCTTGAACAACAAGCTATTGCGCGAGTTGCTGGCCCACCAAGATGCTTGGGAACTGGTCAGTTTTGAAGACGAGAGCCAAGCGCCAGTTGGTTTCGCACAGTTGGCGCCTGCTTGGTAGGTGTAAGCAGCCTGGGTTGCCACGGCTTGCGTGTCAGTGCTCATCGGCAATGATCCAGTCGGGATTTTGTGTCGCCAGAAATGACACCAAAGCGTCCAGCACATCCGGGTCAAACTGGGTGTTGCGACGCTCTTGCAAATAGACCATCACCGCCTCCAACGCCCAAGGCTCTTTGTAGGGTCGACGGTGCAATAGCGCATCGAATACATCGACGACCGCAACGATACGCGCTGCCAGAGGAATCGCATGGCCTTTGAGCTTGCGTGGGTAGCCGCTGCCGTCAAAATGCTCGTGGTGCCCACCCGCGATCTGCGCACCCATGCTCAGGGTGCTAATGCCTTCAACCATATTGGACGCACGAGCCAATACGGTCTCGCCAATCATGGCGTGTTCTTCCATGATGGCGCGCTCTTCAGGTGTATGGCGACCAGGTTTGAGCAAGACGGCGTCGGGCGTGGCTACTTTGCCGACATCGTGCAGGATGCTGGCAGTACCCACCAAAGAAAGGAAGGTCGCTGTCGTTTCCTCGGGAAATTTGCCTGCGGCTTTGAGTTCAGCGGCGATGCCATCGGTAAGTCTGCACACCCGTCGCACATGGCCACCCGTGGTGGCATCTCGGGATTCGGCCAAATCTGCCAGCGCAACCACGGTGGCCTCTTGCGTAGTTTTGAGCAGGCCGAACATGTGCAGGTTGTCAAAGGCCGCTGCAATACGATCACAAAAAACGCCCAATAGGCTGCGTTCCAAATCGCCCAATGGCCAGGGCGGAGAAAACGCTACGGCAAACAAATGCCCGTGGGGTGCATGGATGAACAATACATCCACTGTTTCGGTAAAGACGTTTTTACGATCCCGAAATGCAGTGTTGATATCTGTGGCCCACGCATGGTTTGAAGGCAACGTCTCGTGCTCCTGCAGATTCGTGGAAGTGCCTGTTGACGCTATCACCAGTGGCTGGTTGTTGGCGTCTGAAGAGGTGTTCTGCATGATGCACAGAACGCCCTCGGCACCGAAATTCAAAATCGCACCGATCTGGGTCAGCACGCCAGAGGCCAATTCCTTCAGTGAGTCCAATTGGTACAGGTTGCTGGCAGCCTCCAGAATTCTGGACAGTCCTTTGCGGTTGGCCTCGATGGTTTGCAAACCTTCATAGGCACGCAGCGACGAAATAACTGTAGTGAACAGTTTTTGGGCAGTCAGTTCTGTCTTGGCTTTGTAGTCATTGATGTCAAAGTCAACGATAACCTGCTGCTCAGGTGCTTGACCTGGTTGCCCGGTGCGCAGAACAATGCGTACAAGGTTGTTGTTCAGTTCTTCGCGAATGCGTCTGGCCAAACGCAGGCCCGCGTCTTCGGTCTCCATCACAACGTCCAAGAGCACCAGTGCGATATCCGGCTCGCTGGCCAGCAAGTCATAGCCTTGTATGCCAGTGTAGGCCGACAAAATTTCTATGCCCCGCCCCTTGAAAGCTACGCTGTGAAGTGCCAGGCGCGTGACGGCGTGAATGTCGGGCTCGTCATCGACGACCAACACGCGCCAGGGCTTGGCGGCTACCTGTGCGATCACGGTAGCCTCGTCTTCGCAGAGCCAGTCGTTGTCGTCCGCGTCGGTTAGATCCATATCCATCTTTCAGGAGTTGCACACCCACAGCGATTTCGCGTCGTTGTTGCGCAAGCTTACCAAGTTTTCATGCTTTTATCGCTGCCGGCGTGACGCGCGGAATGGATATTGTGAAGCGAACGCCACGGGACAAATTGTTTTGCGCGGCAATGCTGCCGCACAATTGCTTGGTCACGATATTGAAGACAATGTTGAGTCCTAGCCCCGTTCCGCCAAGGCCTCGGCGAGTGGTGAAGAAAGGGTCGAATATCTTGCCCAGATACTCGGCAGGAATGCCCTGACCGTCGTCGCTGAAGACAATAGAAACGGTATGGTTGGTGCACTGCGCAGTTATCGACAGATGGCCCTGAGTGCCAGGGGCAAAGGCGTGGGTAACAGCATTCAGCGTCAGATTGGTGAGAACCTGGGCCAGTAAGCCAGGGTAGCTATCCATGACCACTGTTTCATCGCAGACCAGTTCAACCGAGGTGTTGGCCTTGCGAAGGCTGGGTTGCAGGCTGGTGGTTAGTTCATGGAGGTAGTTGTTGAGATTGAATGCGCGCCGCTGTTCGCTCGTTTGGTCCACCGCGATTTGTTTGAAACTTTGTATCAGATGCGCAGCGCGCTGCGCATTGCTGGCAATCAAACGCACACTTTCGCTTGCCGTATCCAGGTAGTGGGCGATGTCTGACTTGCGTAGGGCGCCTTCAGCGAACACCTTTTGGATGCGCTGGGTTGCAAGGTCTAACGCCGAAGCACCGGTGACGACGACACCAATCGGTGTATTGATCTCGTGCGCCACACCGGCCACCAAGCCACCCAAGCTGGCAAGCTTCTCTGACTGAATCAACGAGTCTTGGGTCAATTTCAGATCATGATAGGCGGCTTCGGTATAGCTGGCGGCAACCCTGGCGGCTTCTTCAGCCTGTGTCCGTCGTGCGATAACCAAGTGCAGTTTGTGCTGGGTTCTATTGAAACCATCGATGACTTCTGCAAACTCTCTGAGGGGCGTGGTGGGTAAAACGTTGGCCGCTTCGCCGTCCTGTGCAGCCAAGTCAAACAGGGCATCGCGCAGTTGGGCAATGGGTTTGAACACCATGTTCAGGCTGCTGGTTAAAACCACAACCAGCAGGCCATCAAGGAGCAGGATTTCGACCAGGCGCGTGATGGCTGCTTTTTGCAATGCCGAATCGATATAAAAACGCGAAAAAGAAACCACCACCTTGCCAACGACCGGACGAGCGTCACCACCTGTCAAGCCGGGTGTACCGGTGGTAGGGTCGGTATGCAGAACCGCCTCGACCGGGGGATTGTTGCCATCGACGTCATGGGCTTGCGGCATGTCCGCATTCAGGGTGCGCACCGCTTGGGAAATGCTGTTGCCCCTGGAATCCAGAACCATGACGGACACTACGTCGATGGGTTCCAGCTCAGCCTGGATGATGCGATCAATCTGGGGTTTGTTGTAGTTCCAAAGGGCGGTTGGCAACGATGTCTTGAGCCGCAAAAGCGTTTCATTCTTACGCTGGGCAAAACGCAGTTCTAGCTCATCGGACAAACGCAATTGACCATAGAGACCAAAGACAGTCAGGGTCACCGTGACCAGCAACACAAATAACGCAATCAATCTGAGGCGGATGGACACCATAGTCAGACCAGTGTACTGACTCCATTGCCATGCAAGTCTCTAACGGCTGCGCCCCGCCCGGTAATTTCCACCAATCTTGCCACCCAGGCCACTGGCTTGCGCCAAGCGCGCCATGGCGCCGCCTGCGTGGGCATGGGTAATGGCCAATCCCAAAGCATCAGCGGCATCTGGACCGGGCAGGCCGGGTAGGCTCAACAATCGTTGCACCATGGACTGCACCTGGGTTTTGTCCGCACGACCATATCCGACCACGGCTTGCTTCATCTGGAGGGCGGTGTACTCGGCCACAGCCAAATCAGTGGATACCAAGGCCGTGATGCACGCCCCGCGCGCCTGGCCCAGCAACAGTGTGGATTGCGGATTGACGTTGACGAACACGATTTCCACCGACGCGCAGTCGGGGCTGTAGCGCTGCACCACTTCACGTATACCGTCAAACAACACTTTAAGACGCTGTGGCAATTCGCCGACGTCCAGATGCTGGGTGCTGATGGTTCCGCTAGTGACATAGGTCAACGCGGAGCCCTGAACATCGATGACGCCAAAGCCTGTGGTGCGCAACCCAGGATCTATGCCCAATATACGCATACTATTGTTTTTGTAGCTGCATACGCAGTATTCACGAGGGCTAGCGACCAATTAGATGTTGAAGTACCAGCGCGCAGAGTGAAAGAAAACCGGTGCGGCAAAGCACAGCGCATCCACACGGTCCAGCAAACCACCCGCGCCGGTAACGGATTGCCCCTGTTCGCCCCAGTTGGGGATGCCACGGTCGCGCTTGAGCGCTTTCATGACCAGGTGACCCAGCGAACCAGCCACACAGGCGACAAATGCTGCTGCAAAGGCGGTGCCAGGCACCCACGGTGTAATACCCGCTAGCAGCGCACCCAAAACGCTGCCCGTTGCGACCCCAATGCCCCAACTGCGCCAATT
>JBDTAG010000274.1:0-6342 GCA_039924745.1 Rhodoferax sp. | reverse complement strand
GGCCAGTCAAGCTCATAAACTTTGGTGTTCCATCAGAAACGACGGCGCTCCAGTTTGGCTTCTTCATAGAAGCGCTCCTTGTCTTGGAACATCGCCTGGTCCGCAGCGTGCAGCGCGGATTCAACCTGTACAGCCGACGCGCAAGACGCGGTACCCATGGCCATGCTGAGATGCTGTCCGGGATAGAACTGGTTATTCAACTCGATCATGGAATGGATGCGCTCCTGCAGCCCCAAGGCCACACGTTCATCGCAACCCGGCAACAACGCAATAAATTCATCACCACCAATGCGTGCTACACAGTAGGGGTAACCGGCCGTCGCGCTGGACAGCACCTCCCCGGCCCGGCGCAGCACGGCGTCACCTGCTGCATGCCCATGCTCATCATTGATGCGCTTGAGGCCATTGAGATCCATCGCCATTACGGTCAGCGGCCATGGGCCTTTGCGACTGATGCGATTGAGCTCATCCACATAGAAGGCGCGGTTGCGCAGCTTGGTCAGGGCGTCGTGCTTACCCAGGTATTCCAAATAGGCTTCAGCCTTTTTGCGGGCGGTGATATCTATCAACGAAACCAGTACCAAACCCCAATCCGCCAAGTGGTCGGGTAGCACCGCAAACTGCATGTGGATGTTGATCAGCTCACCACTGAGTGAGTAATTCACCACCTCGCGCAGTTGCACAGTCTTGCCTTCCCACAGGTCTACCAACTGTTCGGCAAACGAGTGGTGCATCTCGTCACGGAACACCAACCCCAGTTTGCTCAGCAATTCGTCCTGAGTGGAGGCTGCGAACATGGCAAGCGTTTGGCGATTGACGTTGATGACGCGGATTTGATCGGCACACTGACTGACAAACTCGGGATGCACGCTGATGAACACGCGAAAGTCCCGTATGCCCTGTTCCCGCAACCCGTCCAGCAGCCGTTTGACGCCACTGAAATCCTCCACCCACAGCGACACCGGCGAGTAATCAAAGAGATCTCGGGAATATTGCTCGCTCAACGCCAATTTCTGCTGCGCCTGTGTGGTCAGCGTTGTATCCTCCAACGAGACCATGACCCGATCCCAAGTGGCCTCGTGGCCCGGCAACACCCGCACATGGATTCGCACATCAATGCGGCGGCCGTCCAGCGCGTAGTTCACGGTCTGGTTGGAAAACTCCAACGTGCCACTCCACAAAAAGTTCAATTCCTTGAGCATCTGACCCAAGGTATCGTCGCGGAACACGTCCGGCAAACGCGAAACCAGCTCTTGTTGGCTACTGGCCGCAAAGACCGCCAATGTTTGCCGGTTGACCTTGAGAACTTTGAGGCAAGACGCACACTGCTGTAACAGCGCCGGTGTTTGCGCCACGTGGGCGGCCAAGTCGGTCACGCCCTGCGCACGCCAGTCATCGAACAGCATCTTGAGCCCACTGTAGTCTTCCAGCCACAGCGAAATCGGTGCCGATTCAAACATCAACTCAAAATCTGTTTCAGGGTTCATCTGCGCCATACCAGCACCTCCAGCGTGCGATTGTCCACCAGCCTGCCACGGGTTGCCACCGGGACCTGCGCAACACCCCTGCAAAACTTCACAAATTCTTTACCTATCGCACAGGTAGGCGCAGGTAAACTCTGCAAACTATGTGCCAACTCCTTGGAATGAACAGCCTGCTGCCAGCCAGCCTGACGCTGAGCTTTTCCGGATTCTCGCAACGTGGCGGCTGCACCGACCACCATGCCGATGGTTGGGGCATTGCATTCTTTGAGAGTGACGGTCAAAAGCCCGGCAAGGCGGCCCGCTACTTTGTCGATAAAGAAAGCGCGTCTACCTCCCCCATTGCGCACATGTTGCGCACCTACCCGATCAAGAGCCACAACGTGGTAGCCCATGTGCGCAAGGCCACTGTTGGGGGCGTGGCGCTGGAGAATTGCCATCCGTTTGTACGCGAGTTGTGGGGCCGTTACTGGGTGTTTGCCCACAACGGCGATCTGAAAGACTTCAATCCATCGCTGCACGGTTCTTTCAAGCCGGTGGGCGACACCGACAGCGAGCTGGCCTTTTGCTGGCTGCTGCAAGAGCTGAACAAATCACACTTCGGCGTGCCCAGCATCGAAGAGCTGACCCACACCCTGCGCGAACTGGTGCCCCGCATTGCCAAACACGGCACATTCAATTTCCTGCTCAGTAACGGGCAAGCGCTGTGGACGCACGCCAGCACCAAGTTGCACTATGTGCTGCGCCAACACCCATTCACCAATGTGCAGCTCAAGGACGAAGATTTGAAGGTGAATTTGGCCGAGCTCAACAGCCCCGAAGACCGCCTAGCCATCATCGTGACTGAACCCCTGACGACCAACGAAGAGTGGATCGCCATTCAGCCTGGGGAATTCAAAGTGTTTGTGGACGGCGTGGTGTTGGGGTAGCTAAACCGCCAACTCCAGCGCTTCGACAAACATCGCTGCCACATCAAACCCGGTCTGGTCGGTGATTTCCTGAAAACAGGTTGGGCTGGTTACGTTGATTTCGGTCATGCAGTCGCCGATCACATCCAGACCCACCAGCAGCAAGCCGCGGGCAGCCAGAATGGGGCCCAAGGCGTTGGCGATGGCCCAATCCGACTCGCTCAGCGGCAGTGCCACGCCTTTGCCACCCACAGCCAAGTTGCCGCGCACCTCCGTGCCTTGGGGAATGCGCGCCAGGCAAAACGGCACCGGCTTGCCGCCAATGACCAGGATACGTTTGTCGCCCTCGGTAATGGCGGGCAAAAACTTCTGCACCATCACGGTCTCGGCACCGTCCTTGTTCAGCGTCTCGATGATGCCGCCCAAGTTGAGCGCGTCTTCCTTGACACGGAATATGCCCATGCCACCCATGCCGTCCAGCGGCTTCAAAATGATGTCTTTGTGCTCGGCGTGGAAGCGTTTGATCGCATCGGCCTCGCGCGTCACCAGCGTGGGGCCTATGAACTGGGGGAACTCCAGAATCGCCAGCTTCTCGGGGTGGTCGCGCAGCGCACGGGGCTTGTTGAAAACCTTGGCACCCTCGCGCTCTGCCTGCTCCAGCAGATGCGTGGCATAGAAAAACTCGCTGTCAAAAGGCGGGTCCTTGCGCATGACCACGGCGCCAAAATCTTTGATCGCACGGACTGCAGACGCCGTCTCTGCAAACCACGTCTGAGGGTGACCCGTCAACGTGACCGCACGCACCTTGGCCTGCACCACGCCACCGCGCTCCCATAGCAATTGCTGCGGCTCGCAGGCAACGATGTGGTGCCCGCGGCGCTGGGCCTCACGCATCATCGAAAACGTGGTGTCTTTGTAGATCTTGAAGGATTCGAGCGGATCGCTGACGAAGAGAATTTCCATGGGGTACTACCGGCAGGTGAAAGAAAAAAGCATGGGTACGACTCTACAGGGCCTTGGCAAATTGGTGTTACGTGTGGGCAAAGCCGCATTGGCGAGTTACTGCAGAGCGCGGCCACGCCCTACATACTGCACCAGCAGTGCCAGCGCACCGGCCACCACACCCCAGAATGCAGAGCCTACACCCGCAACCACCACGCCGCTAAGGGTTACCAAAAAGGTGATGATGGCAGCCTCGCGGTGCGACTCGTTGTGCAGCGCGGACGACAAAGCCCCGCCAATGGTGCCCAGCAGCGCCAGCCCGGCAATGGCCGCAACCAACTCTTTGGGGAAGGCCGTCAGCACGCCGATGATGGCCGCACCAAACAAACCAATCACGATATAAATGGCGCCGCAGGAAACGGCTGCCGTGTAGCGCCGTTGCGGCTGCGCATGCGCCTCCGGCCCCATGCAGATAGCAGCGGTGATGGCGCTCAGGTTCAGCGCGAACGCGCCAAACGGTGCCAGCACCAAGGTGGCCAGCCCCGTCAACGTAATGATTTTGGAGATAGGAATGCCGGCATCGCCACCCTTTGCGCGTTTGTCGCCAAAACCGCAGGCCTGTATAGCGACCACCCCGGGTAAATTTTGCGACGCCATGGTCACGATAAACAGCGGCAGCGCCAGGCTGACGAAGGCAGCCAGGCTGAAGCGGGGAGCAACAAACACCGGAGGTGTCAAGCCAAATACGATGTTAGCCCTCGTAAAACCTGATGTTATAGCTACAAATACAATAGCAACCAGCAGCGTAACCGGCACTGCGTAGCGTGGCCACAAGCGCTTACCCACCAGATAGGCCAGCAGCATAACCACCACCAGCGGCAACGCTGTCTGCGCCGCAGCAAACCCCGACAGGCCAAAGCGCGCCAGTACGCCGGCCAACAAGGCCGAGGCCAGTGCCAAGGGGATCCGGCTCATCACCCGTTCAAACCAACCGGTCACACCCGCCAGCGTGATCAAGCCCGCGCACACCATGAAGGCACCGATGGCCTCTGGCATGGTGAATCCGCCCAATGCCCCCGCGCTGGCCAGCACCGCAGCGCCGGGCGTACTCCAGGCCACCATGACCGGCTTCTTCAGCCACAGCGACGGCACTAGCGAACACAGCCCCATGCCAATACCCAACGCCCACATCCATGAGGCCATCATCTCGGGTGTGGCGTGAAACGCTTGCGCCGCCTGGAACACGATGGCGACCGAACTGGTGAAGCCCACCAGCACAGCCACAAAACCGGCAGTGAAGGCCGAGAGACTCAGGTCTTTGAAAAATTGCATAGTGGCAATCTACGTTTGGGGATTAATCAGTGCAGTCAGTACATGGTCCTGCCATTGGCCCGCGATCTTCAGATAAGCCCGCGCATAGCCTTCGCGCTCAAAACCCAGCCGCTGCAACAGCTTCTCGCTGCGCACATTCGTTGGCATGTAGTTCGCCATGATGCGATGCAGGCCCTGCGTACCAAACATATAGGCAATACCGGTTTGCACGGCTTCCTGCATAAGGCCTTTCCCTTGCCAGCCATGGTCTACCGAATAGCCCAAGTGGCAGGCTTGGAAGACGCCGCGCACGATATTGGTGAAATTGCAACCCGCCAGCATGGCGCCCGTTACGGGGTCTGTCGCAACCAAGTGAAAGGCCAATCCGTCTGCATAGGCCTGTGCAGATTTTGCAGCCGCGCGCTGGCAGGCGTCTTCCAGCGTGCCATCGTCCGGGTTGCGCGTGGGCTCCCACGGGTTCAGGTGGGCCTCGTTGCGCAGCCGATACGCCAGTAGCAGGTGCGCGTTGTCAGGTTGCAGCAGCGCCAGATTGCAGCGCGCCGTTTGCAGGATCGGCAACTCGGTCATCGCCACATCAAATTTCAATCTTGGAACCCAGCTCTACCACTGCGTTGTTCGGTAGATTCAAAAAATCGGCCGCGCCGCTGGCGTTGTGGTGCATTTGCGCAAACAGCTTTTCACGCCACTGCGCCATACCCTTGCCGATGGTGGGCACCACGGTGTCGCGCGACAAAAAGTAGCTGGTCGTCATGCTGTTCATCTCGCAGCCCCGACCCTTGATTTGTTGCAATGCCTTGGGCACATCGGGATCATTTTTGAAGCCGTAGTGGATCACGACCTGCCAGCAATCATGGCCCAAAGAGTCGATCTCCAGCCGCTTGCTCAAGCCAATCCACGGCACCTCGTGGTTGCGCACGGTGACGAAAAGGTTGTTGGCGTGCAGCACCTTGTTGTGCTTGAGGTTGTGCAGCATGGCGTTGGGCACGGTACCCACCTCGCCCGTCAAGAAAACGGCCGTACCCTCCACCCGCGCCGGAGGGCTGACGAACACGGCCTCCAGAAAGCTCGGTAGGTCGAGCGCGTCAGCGCGCAGCTTTTCATTCAGCAAGCGCCGACCATCTTTCCAAGTCATCATCAAGGTGAAGATAGCGCCGCCAATCATCAGCGGGAACCAGCCACCGTCAAACAGCTTGAGCAAGTTGGAGGCCCAGAACGCAAAGTCCACGACAAAGAAAAAGCTGGTGGCCCCAATACACAGAATGAGCGGGTATTTCCAGCTATAGCGAATCACGAAGAAGGTGAGCACCGTAGTGATCAGCATGTCGGTGCACACCGCAATGCCATAGGCGCCGGCCAGGTTGCTGGACGAGCGGAATAGCACCACGGCCAGAACAATCGCTACAAAGAGCCCCCAGTTGACGAACGGCAGGTAGATTTGCCCGGTGTCCTTGACGCTGGTGTGTAGTACCTGCAGGCGCGGCAAATAGCCCAGTTGTATGACCTGTTTGGTGACCGAAAACGCACCCGATATCAGTGCCTGTGACGCAATCACCGTGGCCAGCGTGGCCAAGCACACCAGCGGCACCAGCGCCCAGTCCGGTGCCATCAGGAAAAATGGATTCTTAACCACCTCAGGGTGTTGCAACAACAATGCGCCCTGGCCAAAATAGTTCAGGGTG
>JBDTAG010000273.1:0-13560 GCA_039924745.1 Rhodoferax sp. | reverse complement strand
TTTTTCTGATCTGGCCAATGAGCAACTGAACCCCGGTGGACACAAGAACAAATTTGTTTCCGGAATAGAAGAAGCAGAACGTCCCGATTGTCTCGGTAAGAACCAGACTGGTAATTCCCACATTGGGCCGATCGGTTTGAGCGGTTTGTTCGCCGCCCCTGGTATTGCGGTCCAAGCCTTGCAGGGCAAGTGCAAATAAACACATTCAAAGGAATATTGGCAATGCAACCAAAAAATAATCTCGCTTTGGCGCCTCACGCCGCACATGGCATTGCGATGCTCGCTTCGACCAGCCTGCTGGTCGTGGCCTGTCTGTTTAGCACGGCGGCTTTGGCCCAGGCGCCCGTTGTCGCCCCTGTTACGCCGGTGGCCACGGCCGCGCCTGCCACTGCGCTACCGGTCGACAATGCAGGGCCGGGAATGTCGAGCTTGGGCAGTGGGGGTAATTCAAGCAGTGCCAATGGAGCTGCTTCTGCTAGCGTCAACCCCTACGGCCTGCGCGTGGCATGGGGGCAGGGCGATATCGTGACCCGCACGACTCTGGTTCTGCTGGCGCTGATGTCGCTTTTGAGTTGGTATGTGATCGTGTCCAAGCTGCTGGAACAACGCCGCCAAGCGGCGCAGGCGCAATCGGCTCGCACGGCGTTTGCAAATGCGGATTCGCTACAGAAGGGTGCGGCTGCACTGGACAAAAAAAGCCAGTTCCGTTTTTTGGTGGATTCCGCCATGGATGCCCTGCGCAAATACGAAGCTTTGGCTGGCCAGGTTGAGGTGGGCGCATGGTTGAGCCAAGACATTGTCCGCAACGTCAGCACCTTGCAAATGCGTATGCAGTCGGGCTTGTCCATCTTGGCCACCGTTGGTTCTACCGCACCCTTTGTAGGATTGTTTGGCACGGTCTGGGGAATTTACAACGCGCTGATCACCATTGGCTCCACCGGCCAGGCATCGATTGACAAAGTGGCTGGCCCGGTGGGAGAGGCGTTGATCATGACCGCGCTGGGTCTGGCGGTCGCGGTGCCAGCTGTACTGGGCTACAACTGGCTGGTGCGACGCAACCGTTTAGCCTTGCATAGCGTCAAAGGTTTCGGCTCTGATCTGCACACGCTGTTCTTGATAGAAATAGAAAAAAGCCAGCGCGCTGCTGGCAAATCAGCGGTCTGACCATGGCCATCAGCTTTGATTCTGCCGGCGCCGGCCCGGACAGCCTGGACGGCGATGTCGAGATGCTGTCCGAGATCAACACCACGCCATTGGTAGACGTGATGTTGGTTTTGCTGATCATCTTTCTGATCACCATACCAGTGGTCAACGCTGCTGTGGCCGTCAAACTGCCGCGAGAGAGCAACCAATTGCGCCAGATTTTCCCCGAGACCGTCATCGTTTCGGTGGATGCAAGTGGAGACGCCTATTGGTTTGACGTAAAGCTGACGGGCCCCGCGCCACTACAACAACGTCTTGCCAAGATCGCCGCGCAGACACCACAACCCGAAGTTCACATCCGCGCAGACGCACGTTCTGATTTCGCAGCCGTGGCCAAGGTTGTGCTGGCCTGCCAGACGGCGGGCATTGCGCGCATCGGTTTTCTGACCGAACCACCGTCCTCGCACTGAAGCCCCACAGAACGCAGCATCCCTTATGGCAATCGATTTCCACGACGAAACGGGTGAAGACCAAGACCATGCTGAGCCCAGCATGAACACCACGCCGTTGATTGATGTACTGCTGGTACTGCTGGTCATGCTGATCATCACTATTCCCATCCAGTTGCATTCAGTCAACATGGACCTGCCTGCAGGTATGCCTCCGCCCGACGCCCCAGAGCCCGTCGTCGTGCACCTCGAGTTGTCCAGTAGCAACCAGTTGCAATGGGATGGCGAACCCGTTGCGGATCGCGCAGCGCTGGACGCCCGCCTAATGCTTGCGGCACAGCAGCCGGTGCAGCCCGAGATCCATCTCCACGCCGACCCTAAAACCAAATACGACGCTGTGGCCGCGGTGCTGACCGCAGCCCAACGCGAGGGTTTGTTAAAAATTGGTGTTGTTGGGCTGGATGCTTACGCCAAGCCCTGATATTGAGGTAAACACTTGTTCAACGAATAGGCGCAACGGACTACGACTCCAGCTTAGGCGACTGTGCATAATTCGCGCACATTAAAAATAAGCGAGGAGAACGAATGGCTATCAAACATCTGGGCGCAGCGATATGGCTGTCGCTAACGTTGACCATGGCGGTTGCTGCTGAACCCACCCCCAGCGCGCCCGTCGCTGCCGGTGCCAGTGCCCCGGTCGCCGGAACTGTGGCAAACGCCCAGTTCCACATTGAGCCGGTCGATGACGCTTGGCGCGCCAGCCTGCCGCGCGACGCCGACCTTGCCACCAAGGCCTACATGGACCGATTGCCAGCGGACATCGTCACCCGATCGAATGCCTACTTTGAAGGGGGCTACTGGCTGCAACTGTGGAATTTCTTGCTCGGACTTTTGATTTCTGTGGTTCTGCTGGGCGGCAAACGCTCGGCACGGGTGCGCGACTGGGCACAACGGATCGGTAAGAAGTCGTTTTTCCGCGATGCGCTCTACGGCGGCTATTTTGCAATCGCTTCCTTTGTTCTAACGATCCCGCTGACCGTTTACCAAGGCTTTGTGCGCGAGCATGCCTACGGAATGGCCACGCAAACGTTTGGCCCCTGGTTGGGCGAGCAGATGATTGGCCTCGGGGTTAGCACCGTGGGTACTGCGCTAGCCGTGGGTGCCTTGTATGCGGTTATCCGCCGCGCCGGGAAAGAATGGTGGCTGTGGGGTACGGCCCTGACCTCTGTCCTGTTGGTTCTCATGATTATGGTCAGCCCTGTACTGATTGATCCGCTGTTCAACACCTATAAGCCGGTTGAAGACGGTCCAGTCAAGTCAGCCGTGCTGGCAATGGCCAAAGCCGATGGCGTGCCAGTGGACAACATCTATGAGTTTGATGCCTCTCGCCAGACCACGCGTGTCAGTGCCAATGTTTCTGGAATCTTCGGCTCGGCCGCCGTGCGTCTGAATGACAACCTGCTGCGCCGTACCACGCTGCCAGAAATCCGCGCAGTCATGGGCCACGAGCTGGGCCACTACGTGATGAACCACGTTTACAAGATGATCGCTTCGTTCGGCCTGCTGCTTTTGGCCGGTTTCCTGTTCGCCAAGTGGGGGATGGAGAAGATGCTCGCCCGCTATGGCGCGCGTTGGAGTTTGCAAGGGGTGGGAGACGTCGCCAGCTTGCCTTTGTTTGCTGCAGTATTTTCAGTATTCATGTTTGCCGCTACGCCCATCGTCAACACGATCATTCGTACCCAGGAAATTGAGGCCGATCGTTTTGGCCTGAACCTGGCCCGTGAGCCGCATGGCATGGCGGAAGCCTTCCTGAAGCTGACCGAGTACCGAAAACCAAACCCCAGTGCGTTTGAGGAGTTCGTTTTCTTTGACCACCCCAGCACACAATTTCGCGTACACGACGCGATGCGTTGGCGAGAGGCCATGGGAACTACCCCTTAATCCCGCAAGTCGATATCCGACTACAGCCGGAAATCGCGCGAACGCAGTCGCTTCCATCCGAAGGACTTTTGATGATTACTCTCGATTTTCTCTATTTGGCGCTACTGGTTGTAGGGTTTGTTTTTGACGGTTTTGTCCTTTGGCCGTCATTTCTGCGACGCGCACAAAGTGATCCGGCGCGGGCCCGCTGGTGGCTCTGGACATCTTGGATGGGCTTACTGTGGATGCTGGTCGCAGTCGGTTCTGTTCTATGGCTTCGGATGGATCGACCTTGGAGCGCACTGGGATTGGTTGGCCTGTCCGGATGGCGCTTGTGGGGTGCAGTTGGTCTGACGCTGGCACTCGTAATGGTGTATGTCCCAACCTTGACCAAACTGGCGCGTATGCCGGCCCCACGGCGGGTGAGCTTACGTGGGCGGTTCGGTAAACTGGACGTCATGCTCCCGCGCACACGTGCCGAACTGAATGGGTTCATAGCGGTGTCGCTCACTGCTGGGTTCTGTGAGGAATTTATTTTTCGTGGATATTTGATCTGGGCCTTGCATCCATTGCTTGGCTTGTGGGGCGCAGCCGGGATATCTGTCGTAGCGTTTGCGGCGGTACACGCTTACCAAGGGATCAGCGGTGTTGTAAAAAGTGGGATATTGGGCGCGGTGATGACCGTAGCGCTACTGGTTTTCGGTTCACTGTGGCCGGTGATCGTCATTCATGCGCTCATAGACATCGCAGGGGGGCTGACAGCATGGCTTGTTTTCCGCGAAGAGTCGGCCAATCAATAGATCGTTGATGCTATTGGGCACTCGAACTAGCAAGCCATTCACAATGTTAGGTGCGGACCGCCCTTCTGTTCACATGGGTTCTGGTTGTGACTTACTATTCGCGTTGTGAACGATCTAGTACACAATCAATAAGGAGACCTCATGATTAAACTTCGCACACTTTTCATCGCAAGCGCCATAGCGGCCACTTTGGGATTGACTGCTTGCAGCAGCACCATGATGGCGCACACGACTGCCATTTCAGCCAAGCTTTCAAGTGCCAATGAAGTGCCGGCCAACACCAGCGCTGGAACCGGCATGCTCGATGGCAGTTTCAACAAGGACACCAATGTGTTGACCTGGACTGTCAACTACAGCGGTATGACCGGACCAGTCGCCATGGGACATTTTCATGGTCCTGCGATGGCAGGAACCAATGCCGGTGTCGTAGTGGCCTTCAGCGGCAGCATGGATAGCCCGATCAAAGGTTCAGCGACTCTGACGGCTGCACAAGCTGCCGACCTGTTGGCAGGCAAGTGGTACGTCAACTTGCACACTGCAGCCCATAAGGGTGGAGAGATCCGCGGGCAAGCGGTCGCCGCACAGTAACGAAACTACCGCCCAGGTGCTGCTTGCGGCGCCTGGGTCACGTAATGCAACACCAGCTTGTCATGTTGCGTGACGTCTTTGAACGCCAGACCAATGTAGTAAGCCGTGTCGTTGGCGCCGCGGTTATTGTGGCAAATGCTGGCTGACAAGTTCAATTGCAGCGGTGCGTTGTCAAAGGTAACTGCAATACCTAAGGTCACGATTTCTCCGACTGTGGCCAAGGGTGAATCAAGCTTGATCATCGCGCCTTGCAGGCTGATGTCGACCAAGGTTGCTTCTTGTGGTCCTGCGTCTGCGGCGCCATCCTTGGGTGGTATCCGTACAGTAGACGGCCAAGATGTTTTGGTTCGCATACTTTGGCGTACCAACGTTGCATCGACTTTGGCCGGATAGGCCAGCAAGGCATAAACAAAGGGCTTTTGAAAAGTTTGTAGCACTTTGCTGAGAAACGAAAACTCGTACTGGCCAGTGAAGCCCCGTACGACGCAGACTTCTCCGTCCAGCAATTCGGTTTTTACACCCTCTGGGCCCAACGGGCCGACCATGACACCTTTGCCTTCGATAGCACCGTAAAACTGCGCTTCTCTCTTGCTTGCCCCCTCCACCAGGCGGCGCGTTTGCAGCGCCATACCCGTTCTCAAGCCCAAGGCCTTGAGCGGTAAGCGGCTGACATCGGTGTTGGCGGCCGCCGGGGCGGTGGAGTCATCTTGGCTCATGGATGCGCTTTCGAGTGCTTTATCGCGCTTTCGCGGAATGGCTTGTGGCTAAGATAGTACACCGACGAAGCTGAGGCGATGGCACCGTCCGAATCAAGGAGAAGCAATGAGCCCACGCTCACCTACCCAATCACAAGCATTGACGCGCGTATCCACACTGGCGTTACTGGCGCTGTTCGCCCAATTGACGGGTTGCGCAAATTTGAACGACACCGGCCTTGCTGCTATGGCCACCCGCGTTGATGCCTATGCGGTCGTTAACGAGCAACTGGTGCAGGGCGTAATGACGCTCTACCCCAACCACACGGGCACCGTTGCGCTCCAGTTGGGCGGTACGCAAGCCACCAGCACCACAACCGGCATCGATCTCAATGCGGCACCCAAACCGCTGGACCACTCGGTTTTGAACAGTTGCGTAGGCCGATTCCGTTATACCGCGACGGCCTATGGCACTGTGGATTTGCATTGCAACGACGGCACCACGTCAGATTTGCGCATGGCCTTGATTGGGGAAACCCGAGGCTACGGTTACGGCCATACTGCCACCGGCCTCTCCAGTTTGACCTTTGGCATGGAGCCGGCGGAAGCACGGGCACACCTGACGGTGCCGCCATCCAAGCAATTGATTGAAACCGGCACTTCGTCGGGTCTGGAAATGAAGTGAATCGTCTGGTCTCAACCCCTTAATTGGCATCCGTGGAACAGGTCGACTGCATCGTTATTGGCGCCGGAGTAGTGGGCCTTGCGGTGGCGCGTGCGCTGGCTTTGGCGGAGCGCGAGGTACTGGTGCTAGAGACCTGCAACGCCATAGGTACCCAAACCAGTGCACGCAATAGCGAGGTCATCCACGCGGGCATGTATTACCCCACGGGCTCCTTGAAGGCCACCCTGTGCGTGCGTGGCAAGGCTTTGCTGTACGCCTACTGCGCCGAGCGCGGCATTGGCCACAGCCGCTGCGGCAAATTGATCGTCGCCAGTGCGCAGGACCAACTCGCAAAACTCCAGACCATTCAGTACCGCGCCATTGCGAACGGCGTGAACGACCTGGTCTGGCTGGATGCTGCAAAAGCGCGTGCGGTCGAGCCCGCGTTGCACTGCCTGGCGGCCTTGCATTCCCCATCCACCGGCATTGTGGACAGCCACGGCTTGATGCTGTCGCTTTTGGGTGATATGGAGCGGGCAGGCGGAGTGCTTGCATTAAATTCGCCTCTAGCCCTCGCAGAATATAAGAATGGCGCTATTGAATTGCTAGCTAATGACGGAACGCGACTGCAAGCCCGGACCCTCGTGAATGCAGCTGGTTTACAAGCGCCAGCCTTGGCGCTGCGTTTCGCCGGGCTGGACCCGCGCTTCGTACCCCAAGCTTATTTCGCCAAAGGCAACTACTTCACGCTGGCTGGGCGATCGCCATTTTCACGCTTGATTTACCCAGTGCCCGAAGCCGCAGGCCTGGGCGTACACCTGACGCTCGACCTGGGCGGCCAAGCCCGCTTTGGCCCGGATGTGCAATGGGTCGATTCTCCCGAAGACACCGAGGTTCATGCAGCGCGCGGTGATGCTTTCTATGCCGAGGTTCGCAAATATTGGCCCGAGCTACCAGACGGCGCATTGGTACCAGCTTATGCAGGTATCCGCCCCAAAATTAACGGCCCTAACGAGGCAGCGCGCGACTTTTGTATCCAGGGTCCCAAAGTGCACGGTGTGCCGGGGTTGGTTAATCTGTTTGGCATCGAATCACCCGGCCTGACGAGTTCGTTGGCAATCGGTGATTTGGTTGTGGCTTTACTTGCAACTGGCCTTGATGGCTAGCGCAGCATCGCGGACCAGTTGTGGACCTTGGTAAATCAGCCCCGTATAGATTTGCACCACATCAGCGCCCGCCTTGATCTTGGCCACCGCATCGGCAGCGCTCATCACACCGCCCACGCCGATGATGGGAAACTGTGGGCCCAAGGCTGACCGCAATTGACCGATCACCCGGTTGCTGGCCTCAAACACAGGCGCACCCGATAAACCCCCGGTTTCTTCCGCATGTGGCAGTCCCTTGACTGCATCACGCGACAGAGTCGTATTGGTCGCCACCACGCCATCCATGCCATGGCGCACCAAAGTGGCGGCAATCACGCCCACCTGGGCTTCATCCAGATCCGGCGCAATCTTCACAAAGATCGGAATCCGTTTGCCATGTTGCTGTGCCAACAGCGCGCGCCGCTCGGCAATGGCACCTAGCAGACCATCTAGTGCTTCGTCACTTTGCAAGGCGCGCAGGTTTTTGGTGTTGGGGCTGGAGATGTTGACCGTCACGTAGTCAGCGTGCGGATAAACACCGTCCAAACAAAGCAGGTAGTCGGCAGTGGCGTTCTCAATCGGCGTAGCCGCGTTTTTGCCAATGTTCAGACCCAGCAACAGGGTTGGATTTTTCTGGCGGCGCAGTGCAGAGCGCTGCACATTGGCGACAAAAGCGTCTAGTCCTTCGTTGTTGAAACCCAGGCGATTGATCAAGGCGTTGGCTTTGGGGAGGCGGAACATGCGCGGCTTGGGGTTGCCCGGCTGCGCTTTGGGTGTGACGGTACCCACCTCTACAAACCCAAAACCCATGGCGCCCAGCCCATCGATGCAACGTGCATTTTTGTCCAGCCCAGCGGCCATGCCCACGCGGTTGGGAAAACGCAGGCCAGCCAGCTCGATGGGGTCGTCTACGCGGGTTGCGCAGTACGCCAGTTGCAAAGGGGTGCCTTGGGTGCGAGCCAGGCTGGCCATCGTCAGTTCGTGGGCGACTTCGGGGTCCAGGTTGAAGAGGGCAAAACGGGCCAGACCGTAGGGGACAAGAGACATTGGATAATTCCTGCAGATATTTCGTAACTTCTTCAATTTTCGCTTATGACCCACCCTAACTCTCTCAAAGCCGTTTCCACCATTCCTTTAACCCAGGACCAACTCAAAACATTGGTGGGGCAGGCAGCACTGCAGTACGTGGTGCCGGGCGAAATTGTGGGGGTGGGTACCGGCTCAACCGTCAACAAATTCATTGATGCGCTGGCCTCGATGAAGGACCAGATCAAGGGCGCAGTGTCTAGCTCGGTGGCCAGCACGGAACGCCTGTTGGCCCTGGGTATTCCGGTGTTTGACTCGAACGATGTGCCGCGTTTGTCGGTCTACATTGACGGTGCTGATGAAATCGACGGTGCTGGCAATATGGTTAAGGGTGGTGGTGCGGCCCTGACCCGCGAAAAGATTGTGGCAGCCCAGTCGGATCGCTTTGTGTGCATCGCAGATGAATCCAAGTTGGTGCAGGCGCTGGGCGCATTTCCGTTGCCGGTGGAAGTGATCCCCATGGCTACGCAACGCGTGATAGCGCAGTTTGCGGCCAAGGGCGGCAGCGCCAAGGTGCGCCTCAAGGACGGCAAGCCGCTGGTGACCGACAACGGCCAAGTGATCATTGATGTCACCGGTTTACGGATCAGCGACCCACTAGCCTTTGAAGCCGAGGTCAGCCAGTGGCCGGGTGTTGTGACCGTGGGTGTGTTCGCGTTTCAGCGCGCCCAAGTGTGCTTGTTGGGCACGGCCACTGGGGTCAAGACGCTGACGTTTTAAAACGTAATTCCAGCCGGATTCGAAGGCGTGGTGGGCGGGGCCTGGTAAGTCGGCTCTTCAGACGCTGCGGGAGTTTTGGCGGGTGACTTGCCTGCAGGTGCCGCAACTTGTACCGCTACCAGCGGTGCTGCAGGTACGCTGCGGTAATTTGCGGGTAGTGCAGAGGTCTTGGGGTAGCCCGCAGCATCCAGGTACTGTGTCCACTCCAGATCAGAATATCCTTTGATCTTCTGACCACCAATGGTTAGGTAAGGCAGCGATGCATCATTGGTCAGGCGCTGCAAAGCGACCTTGTCTTCATTGGTGGTGACGGTGCGTTCGCTAAATGGCACTCCGCGGCTCGTGAGCGCAGAACGCCCAGCGTCGCACGGTGCGCAAGCTGAAGAGGTGTACAAAACCACAGGGTACTTGTTGACGACCTGACGCAGTTCATAGGGAAGGCTACCACTGCCGGAACTGGCCGCCGCTGCGCCCGTACCTGTTGTGGCCACTTTGCCCTGCGATGCAGTGACAGGCGGTTTGTCTGAAAAGGTAACTTTGCCGTCTGGCCCCACGATGCGGTAAACAGCCTGTGCCTGTGCAATGCCCAAAGTACACAGCAAGACGGCGCTGCCCAGCAGGAAGGAGGTTGTGGTGTTTCTAGTCATCATGGTGTGCGAGCTCCTGTTCAATAACAATAACCATAGTGTTGCATAAGCGCCAGCAGGTTTGGATGGTGTGGCCTACGCCGCCATGCCTTGGTGGCGCAGCAATGCATCCAATGAAGGTTCACGCCCACGAAAGGCTTTGAACGACTCCATGGCCGGCCGGCTGCCACCAGACTCCAGTATGGCTTGACGGTATTTTCTACCGGTTTCCAGGTTTGGCAAACCATCTGGGCCAGTAGTTTCTTCAAACGCTGCGTAGGCGTCCGCGCTCAATACTTCTGCCCACTTGTAACTGTAGTAGCCGGCAGCATAGCCACCTGCAAAAATGTGGCTAAAGGTGTTGACCGTGCGACTCCATTCTGGCGGGATCATTACCGCTACTTCGTTGCGCACCTGGTTCAACAGCGGCATGAAATCTTGTTGCGCGTCGTGCGCGGTGTGCAGCAGCATGTCGAACAGCGAAAACTCGATCTGGCGCAGCGTCTGCAGCCCGCTTTGGAAGTTACGAGCGGCCAGCATCTTGTCGAACAACGCACGGGGCAACGGCTCGCCGGTCTCAACATGCGATGTCATGTGGCGCAGCACGCTCCATTCCCAGCAAAAGTTTTCCATGAACTGGCTGGGTAGCTCCACCGCGTCCCATTCGACGCCGCTGATACCTGAAACATCGTGCTCGTTGACCTGGGTCAGCATGTGTTGCAAGCCGTGGCCAAATTCGTGGAATAGCGTGATTGCATCGTCGTGTGACAGCAGTGCGGGCTGTCTCTTGCCATTGACCTCGATTCCGTCGGCGAAATTGCACACCAAATGTGCAACGGGTGTCTGTAATTGGCCGTTGTCAGGGCGCAACCAGCGGGCGCAGACGTCGTCCATCCAGGCACCGCCGCGTTTGCCGCTGCGAGCGGTGGGGTCCAGGTAAAACTGGCCGATCAGTTGGCGTTGGCCATCGGCAGCGTTGCGCTCAAACCGGTAGAACTCCACATTGGCGTTCCATACCGGTGCGTGGTCGCGGGTGATGGCGATGTCGAACAGCGTCTCCGAAATTTTAAACAATCCGGCCAACACCTTGGGAAAGGTGAAGTACTGTTTGACCTCTTGCTCGCTGAAGGCGTAGCGTGCTTCCTTGAGCTTTTCGCTGATGTAGGGCCAATCCCAGGGTTGGGGATCGGTCATTTGCAATTCGTCGTGTGCGAAGGCGCGCAGGTCGGCAAGGTCTTTCTCAGCGAAAGGGCGCGCCTTGCGGGCCAAGTCGCGTAAAAAAGTAATGACGGCGTCAGGCGAATTTGCCATTTTGGGCACGAGCGACAAGGTGCCAAAGTTTGGGTAGCCCAATAACAGCGCCTCTTCCTTGCGCAGGCTCAGGATGTCGCGAATATTCTGTGCGTTGTCAAATTTTTCGGCTCCGACACCGGCTTGGTCCGAGGCGCGGGTGACAAATGCGCGGTACAGCGTGGCACGTAACGCGCTGTTGTGCGCAAACTGCATCACGGGCAAATAGCAGGGCATTTTGAGAGTCAGCTTGTAACCAGGCACGCCATCGGCCTGGGCTGCAGCCAGGGCGGTCTGCAGTACATCATCTGGCACGCCCGCCACCTCTTCAGCAGTGGCGAAGTAACTGAAGGCATCGGTTGCATCTAACGTGTTTTCGCTGAATTTTTGGCTCAATGCCGCCTGCTGCTCTTGAATCGCGGCAAATCGCTCGCGCTGTGCGCCTACAAGGTCGGCGCCGCCGAGTACAAAATTACGCATGGCGTTCTTATGGGCTTGGCGCTGCTCGGCGTTCAATGTCTCCACATTAATCGCCTTGTATTTGGCATAGAGCCGCTCGTCTGCACCCAAGCGTGTCCAGAACTCCGTAACCAGCGGCAAGGCGGCGTTGTAGGCTGCACGCAGCTCAGGTGTGTCGGCCACATTATTGAGGTGGCTGACAGATCCCCAAGCTATTCCCAGCTTCTCGGTGGCTACATCCAGCACCTTGGCGATGGCTGACCACTCTGCGGGAAAGTCTGGAGCGCATACGGTGTTCAAAGCTACTTCGGCACTTTCCAGCAGCGACGCAATGGCCGGTTCGATGTGCTCTGGGCGAATTGCGTCAAACAGGGGCAGTTTCAGCGGGGACAGTAGTGGATTGGTCATACGGGTGATGTGGGGGTTCCGGGCTGTCAATCAAGGGCGGATGATTAAGCTGCTGCTCTTTCTGCGGCTTCGAGTGTGTTGACCAGCAGCATGGTGATGGTCATGGGGCCGACGCCGCCAGGCACGGGCGTGATGTGGCTTGCTACTTGGCTGACACCGGCAAAATCGACATCCCCACAGAGCTTGCCCGCATCGTCCCGGTTCATGCCAACGTCGATGACGATGGCGCCGGGTTTGACCATGTCGGCGGTCAGCACATTGCGTTTGCCAACCGCGGCAACGATGACGTCAGCCTGCCGGGTGTGGTAACCCATGTCGGCAGTGGCACTGTGGCACACCGTGACCGTGGCATTGGCTTGCAGTAGCAATAGCGCCATGGGCTTGCCAACGGTGTTGCTGCGCCCTATGACCACGGCATGTTTGCCACGCAGGTCGATGCCGGTGGTTTCAATCAGCTTCATGCAGCCATAGGGCGTGCAGGGCCGAAACCCGCTTTGGCCAGTCATCAATTCGCCAGCGCTCAAGGTGGCGTAGCCATCCACATCTTTGCTGGTTGAAATGGCTTCGATGACTTTGTGGGGGTTGATATGTTTGGGCAAAGGCATCTGCACCAGGATGCCGTGCACGGTTGGATCGGTGTTGAGGGCGTCGATGCGCGCCAAGAGATCGGCTTCGCTCAGCGATGCTTCGTATTTCTCAAAGAGCGAGCGAATGCCGGTATCGGCGCAGGCTTTCACTTTGTTGCGCACGTAGACGGCACTTGCCGGGTCTTCGCCCACCAAGATAACGGCGAGTCCTGGCGTGACGCCCTTAGCCTTCAGGGCCTCCGTGCGTGTGGCAATGTCGGCGCGCAGTTTGGCAGAGAGGGCAACGCCGTCGATAATTTTTGCAGAGGTTGTTGTCATAGCAAGGCTTTCAAATGTAAAACGCCCGCAGTCCTTGCGGGGCGGGCGTCGGAAGCTATGGGAGAAGCGATCAGGTTTTTGGCACAGCCTGTCCCAGTGCGATCTTTAGCAAATCGGCCACCGTGTTGGCGCTGAGTTTTTCCATAATGTTGGCGCGATGGGCTTCAACCGTCTTGATGCTGATGCCCAAGTCATCGGCAATTTGCTTGTTCAAACGGCCAGCGACGATGCGTTCCAGCACCTGCGACTCACGCAGGGTCAGTTTCGATAGCAATGCATCTCTGCTGGCAGCCAATTGGAAATCGCTGAACGAATCTTTGGCGTGATCAAGCATGCGCTCCACCAGACCCACCAACTGGTCTTCATTGAAGGGCTTTTGTATGAAGTCCATCGCACCTTTTTTCATGGTGTCAACAGCCATGGGCACATCGCCATGGCCAGTGATGAACACGATCGGTAGCGGCGAGCGGGATTCGATCAAACGGCTTTGCAGCTCCAAGCCGGTCATGCCGCCCATGCGGATGTCGACAATAAGGCAAGCCACTTCGCGCGCGTCATAGCGGCTGAGGAACGATTCAGCAGAATCAAAACAGCGGACCCTGAAGCCCTTGCCTTCAAGCAGCCATTGCAGCGAATCGCGCACGGCCTCGTCGTCGTCAACA
>JBDTAG010000272.1:0-4044 GCA_039924745.1 Rhodoferax sp. | reverse complement strand
TTTTTCAAGCAGAGGTTTTCTTCATGGCACGCACCGTCAACTGTATCAAGCTGGGCAAAGAAGCTGAAGGGCTAGACTTTCCGCCGTACCCTGGTGAATTGGGCAAACGCATTTGGGAAGGCGTCAGCAAAGAAGCCTGGGCCGCCTGGCTCAAACACCAAACCATGCTGGTCAATGAAAATCGTTTGAATCTGGCCGATGCCAGAGCCCGCCAATATCTGGCCCGCCAAATGGAAAACCATTTCTTTGGTGATGGCGCAGACGCAGCCCAGGGCTACGTGCCGCCGTCGGCCTGAGCATTTTTTCACTTGGCATGACAGGCGCGTGGACCAACCAAGCCGCCTGGACGGTGTTGGACACCGACTTTCAACAGGGCCATCACTTTGCAAGCAATTGGCGAGAGTGGCAGCGGGACCCCCAACGCCCGCGCATGTTGCATTACGTAGGCATTTCACCATTTTCGCCAAACCTTTCCGAACTAACCCTTGGTGATGGTGTCGGTGACCTGCCTGATGGCTGGCAGGTATTTACCGCACAGTGCAAAGATTTGGGGCCGGGCTTTCACCGCATCCTTTTGGAGGGGGGAAAGGTCTCTCTGACACTGTGCATTGGTGATCTTCAAGACCAACTCCGTGAACACGTGTTCCAGGCAGACACGGTTTTCACAACGTTGCCGGCGGACAAATGGGCGGCGCAACTGCTGGCACGGCGCTGTAAGCGGGGAACACGCTTGTTCATGGGGATGCCAGCGGACCACATCCACTCAGAGGCGCACGGCGTGACCTTGGTGCAGGCAGCAGGGTTTGAACTGGACGCGCCTGCAGCCGGGCTGCCAATGGCGACGGGCACCTTCAATCCGCGCTGGAAAATTCCAACCAGTCGCAAAGGCCCGCAAAACTCCGCTGGCCCTGCCCGCTGTGCGGTCGTCGGTGCCGGCATTGCCGGCGCCAGCATCGCGCATGCATTGGCAGTGCGCGGGTGGAAGGTCACGGTGTATGACACAGCTCCATCGCCCGCAGGTGGCGCTTCTGGCTTACCGGCTGGGCTGGCCGTGCCCCACGTCTCCACTGATGACAATCCGCGCGCGCGTTTGTCCCGTAGCGGATGCCAGTTGCTGGCGCAACACGCAGCACGATTGTTGGTGCAAGGCCAAGATTGGGACCCGTGTGGCGTGATGGAGCACCGCCCCCCAGGCAACACCCTGTGGCACGCCAATGCCTGCTGGATCAAGCCTGCCAAACTGGTTGAGGCGTGGTTGGCGCAGCCCTGTATCCAATTTGTTGGCGATTGCCCTGTGACCGAACTGCAACACGCCGATGGGCGATGGCATTTGCGAGGCCAACAAGGAAAAAAGTTGGGTCAGTTTGAAACGGTGGTGTTGGCAAATGCCATGGGCAGCGCGGCGCTGTTAGGGTCGGACATCCTGCAAGCCCTGACCACTTTGCAGCCCGTGCACGGCACACTGAGCTATGGCAACTATGCGCAAACTATTCCCGATTTGCCAGCCAATCCCATCAACGGTGTGGGCTGCTTTATTCCGCATGTGCCAGGGGTGGATGCAGAGCAATGGTTTGCGGGCTCCACCTTTGAACCCGATGCCGCTCTGGCAGCTGATAGCCGCGCCCAACACGCACTCAATATGGCACGGCTTCGGCAACTGATGCCATTGCATGGCGGGAATTGGACAGATCTTTTGGAGCAGGGAACCGTCAAGCAGTGGTCATCTACACGCTGTGTGACCCATGACCGTATGCCGTTTGTAGGGCCGGTCGAAACTGGACGAGACGCTGTCGTGTGGCTCTGTATTGGAATGGGATCCAGGGGTCTCAGCTTTTCGGCGTTGTGTGCCGAGCTAATAGCTGCACGGATTGGAGGAGAACCCCTACCCATGGAATCGAGTCTATCGCGCAGCTTGGATGTGGATCGTGTTCGACGGCGATCTTCTGCCAAACCCATTGGCTAGATTTTTTGCAGTAAACCCATCACTTGTGGTGGATTGAAAGGTATCTCTAGCAGGCCTGCACAACCGCATTTCTCTGCCCGCTCCATGGCCGACCACGTGGGTGTTTTCGTGGTTACGATGAGGGCGCGTGGGGGTGTCGGCATCGATTTAAAGCTTTGTATCAGCGCCCAAGGGTCGGCGTCTGACAACTCCAGACTAATGATCACTACATCGTACGGGCGCAGTGCCATATTTCGGTTTGCTTGTTCTGCAGTCTTGACCTCATCCACATCGGTTAAACCTGCCAACGAAAGCCGCGCTCGCAGGTACATGCAGTCAAGGCTGTTCATACCCACCAGCAAGGTCACCCGCACACCGGGTGGTACCGCGTCTTCGTCCAACGAATCAAAACCCGTCACAACATCTACGTAGGCTTGCGAAGCAAACAGACCGTCCAGCACTTGCACCATGCCGTTCCAGTCCACTGGCCGGGCAAACGAGCGCCACGCCTGGCTATAGGTTTTAGAACCCACACAAATCGTCTTGATGTTGGGATTGAAGGTTGGTGATGCCAATTCAACCTCTGCCTCATGGCAATCCGTATCGATCAAGGCAACGTGTGGTGGTGCGGGCGAGTCAACCGACCACAGGCAGTAGGCCGGCGTTTGGCGCACCGACAGCCGAAACAACGTATTCAGTGAATGCCGCTCACCTGCACTGAAACCGACGACTTTGACCCAAATGCTTGACGACATGTTGGTATATGTTGCAAAAGTAAAACTGGGAGAACGGGACAACTTGGGAAATACTAACCCAAGACTCTAGCAGTGTTTTGGACGGATTCGATCACTAGCGATCTTTGCTGTAGGGCCGCCCCAAGGCCTTTGGCGCCACAGCCTTCCCGATGAAGCCGGCCAATAGCACGACCGTCAGCACATACGGAAGGGCTTGGATTGCTTGCACCGGTACCTCACCAATCAACGGCAAGGAGACGCCTTGCATGCGAATTGCAGCAGCGTCCAAAAAGCCAAACAACAAGCACGCCCACAAAGCACCCACCGGATACCAGCGCCCGAAGATCAACGCTGCCAGGGCCATAAAGCCTCGGCCGGCCGTCATATTTGGCGAAAAACTGGCACTTTGGGCTAACACCAAATAGCTGCCTGCCAGGCCACACAACATGCCATTCAAGGTAAGGGCGGCGTAGCGCAAACGGGTGACAGACACACCTGCCGCATCCACCATTTGCGGGTTCTCTCCTACTGCACGCAAGCGCAGGCCAAAGCGGGTACGAAACAGCAACCACCACGAGGCCGGAACAAGGCCTAGCGCCAAATAAACCAGGGCGTTGTGGCTCAGCAAGCCCTCGCCCAGCAAGCTACCTACCCAAGGAATGCCAGCCAAACTGGCTTCAGCATGTGGAAACAAAGGCTGAATGCGCACAGCCGCGCTGACCGGTGGCGTCTGCCCACCCTGCGAAAACCAGGCAATCCCCAAAACTACAGTGAGACCTGACGCAATGATGTTGATCGCCACACCCGACACAACTTGGTCTCCCCGGTGACTGACACAGGCCAGACCGTGCATCCATGACAGCGTGATGGCGACTCCCATGGCTGCCAACATCGCCAAAGTAGTGGAGCCCGACACGGCGCCAACCGCACCTGCTGCAAAAGCTGCGAATAGCATCTTGCCTTCCAACCCAATATCGACGACACCCGAACGCTCTGAAAACAGTCCTGCCAAAGCGCAAAAAATCAATGGCGTAGAGAGGCGCAGCGTCGATGCCAACATGGTCCCCAACAATGCCTCATCCATGGGAAGCTCCCGATTTTGGAGCAGCAAACTTGGACAACAAATTAGCGACCCATGCGAGTATCCGGGCGATCATGGGGGCGATGACGTAAGTCATGGCCCCAGAGAACAACACGATGAAACCTTGCAACATCACAACCATGTCGCGGCTGAAACCCGGTACATCAAACGCTACTTCGGCGCCACCTTGAAAGAGCGCACCAAACAAGATACTGGACAACACTATGCCAACCGGGTGGTTGCGGCCCATCAAGGCCACTGCAATGCCGGTGAACCCTGCTCCGCTG
>JBDTAG010000271.1:0-8476 GCA_039924745.1 Rhodoferax sp. | reverse complement strand
AGCATTTCGAGAACGAGAACTACGTGGTGACCAGCGCGGTCGGCCACTTGCTGGAGATCCAGGCGCCGGAGGAGTTCGACGTCAAACGCGGCAAGTGGAGCTTTGCCAATCTGCCGGTGATCCCGCCGCACTTTGACTTGAAGCCGGTGGACAAGACCAAGACACGCCTGAACGCCGTGGTCAAGCTGGCCAAGCGCAAGGACGTGGACAAACTGATCAACGCCTGCGACGCGGGCCGCGAAGGTGAGCTGATCTTCCGGCTGATCGAACAGTACGCTGGTGGCGCCAAGCCGCTGGGCAAACCAGTCAGCCGCCTGTGGCTGCAGTCCATGACGCCGCAGGCCATCCGCGATGGCTTTGGCAACCTGCGCACCGACAAGCAGATGCAGCCCCTGGCCGACGCCGCCCGTTGCCGCTCCGAGGCCGATTGGCTGGTCGGCATCAACGGCACGCGTGCCATGACGGCCTTCAACTCGCGGGACGGCGGGTTCTTCCTGACCACAGTGGGCCGGGTGCAGACGCCCACGCTGTCGGTGGTGGTGGAGCGCGAAGAGCAGATCCGCAAATTCATCAGCCGCGACTACTGGGAAATCCACGCCACCTTCGGTGCTCTGGCTGGTGAATACGCCGCCAAGTGGTTCAACCCCGCGCACAAGAAGGATGCCGAAGACGCCGAGAAGAAGGCCGACCGCGTCTGGACCCAACGGGAAGCACAAGCCATTGCCGATGCGGTACGCGGCCAGCAAGCCACCGTCACCGAAGAAAGCAAGCCCACCACACAGGCCAGCCCACTTCTGTTTGATCTGACCAGCCTGCAGCGCGAAGCCAACGGCAAGTTTGGCTTCTCGGCCAAGACCACGCTGCAAATCGCCCAAAGTCTGTACGAGCGCCACAAGGCGCTGACCTATCCACGTACCGATTCTCGCAACCTGCCCGAAGATTACGTCCCCGTGGTCAAGGACACGCTGGCCATGCTGGCCGACAGCGGCATGAAACATTTGGCGCCGTTTGCGGCACAGGCCGTCAAGGGTGGCTATGTGAAGCCCACCAAGCGCGTGTTCGACAACGCCAAAGTCTCGGATCACTTTGCGATCATCCCCACGCTGCAAGCGCCGAGTGGCCTGAGTGAAGCCGAGCAAAAGATTTATGACCTGGTGGTGCGCCGCTTCATGGCCATCTTCTTCCCGAGCGCGGAATACCAGGTGACCACCCGCATAACCAGCGCGGTCGGACACAACTTCAAGACCGAAGGCAAAGTGCTGGTCAAGCCAGGTTGGCTGGCCATCTACGGCAAAGAAGCCGCTGCCGAAGTGGAAGACGCCAAAGAAGGCGACAAGGGCCAGAACCTGGTACCTGTTGCGCCAGGCGAGAAGGTCAAGGGCGACCCGGTCGACCCCAAAGGCCTGAAGACCAAGCCCCCGGCCCGCTATTCAGAAGCCACCTTGCTGGGCGCCATGGAAAATGCCGGCAAGACGGTGGACGACGACGAGCTGCGCGAAGCCATGGGCGAAAAAGGCCTGGGCACGCCAGCCACCCGCTCGTCCATCATCGAAGGCTTGATCGCAGAGAAGTACATGCTGCGCGAAGGCCGCGAGCTGATCCCCACCGCCAAATCATTCCAGCTGATGACGCTATTGCGTGGCTTGGACGTACAAGAGCTGACCAAGGCCGAGCTGACTGGCGAATGGGAATACAAGCTGGCGCAAATGGAGCAAGGCAATCTCAGCCGTGAGAGCTTTATGGCCGAAATTGCGTCCATGACCGAGCGTATGGTCAAGAAGGCCAAAGAATACGACCGCGATACCATCCCCGGCGACTACGCCACGTTGACCGCGCCTTGCCCCAACTGCGGCGGCATCGTCAAGGAAAACTACCGCCGTTACACCTGCACCGGCAAGAGCGGTGCCGAGGAAGGCTGCGGCTTCTCGTTTGGCAAGTCCCCTGCCGGACGCACCTTTGAGCCGGCCGAAGTCGAGCAATTCCTGCGCGACAAGCACATCGGCCCGCTGGACGGCTTCCGCTCCAAAGCCGGTTGGCCCTTTGTGGCCGAGATGGTCATCAAGTTCGACGACGAGACCAAGAACTACAAATTGGAATTCGACTTCGGCGACGACAAGAAGGGCGAAGAGAGCGGCGAGATCATCGACTTCTCTGGACAGGAATCGCTGGGCAAATGCCCCAAGTGCGGTGGCTCCGTGTTCGAGCACGGCAAGAACTACGTCTGCGAAAAATCCGTCCCCACGCTCGCCCTGCCTACCCCAAGCTGCGACTTCAAGACCGGCCAGATCATCCTGCAACAACCCATCGAACGCACCCAAATGCACAAGCTGCTGGAGACCGGCAAGACCGACCTCCTGGACAAGTTTGTGTCCATGCGCACGCGCCGCGCCTTCAAGGCCATGCTGGCCTGGGATGCCGAGGCGGGCAAGGTGAACTTTGAATTTGCGCCCAGCAAGTTCCCACCCCGCAAGACGGCAGCCAAAACCACGATCGCTACTAAATCAGTAGCAGGTAAAGCAGCAATTACGAGGGCTGGAGCCAAGAAAGCCGTTGGATCGAAGACTGCAGGCAGTAAAACGGCAGGCTCCGCGGCCGCAAAAGTCGCCAAGCCCAAGGCGCCGCGCAAAACCACGGCCGCTAGCGGTAAGCATCCCAGCGCGGAACTTGCCGCGGTGATTGGTAACGACCCGATTGCCCGGCCCGCCGTGGTCAAGGCCTTGTGGGACTACATCAAGGCTAATGGACTGCAAGACAGCAAGGACAAGCGTTCCATCAACGCCGATGCCAAGTTACTGCCGGTGTTTGGCAAGCCCCAGGTGACGATGTTTGAGCTGGCCGGGATTATTGGCAAGCACCTGAGCTAGTGTTGCTGGTCCGCTGACGGTGGCGCAGCCTCCTGCGCCGCCGTCCACAAATGCTGCGCAATGTGGGTGCTAAGCTTGGTCACGGCCAGCTCAATCAAATCGGGATGCAGTTCGTGGCCGATAAACGGCACCACCTCGGCCGTGATGTCGCAGCCCATGTCGCGCAAATGGTGCGCCGCGGTCACGCTGTGGCTGTAGGGCGTGCGTGCGTCCAGCTTGCCATGCAAAAAGTGGGTTGTGGTCACGGCTGGCGGTGCGTCTGGCAAGGTGGTAAAGCGCCCACCGATGGCCACTATGCGGCTGGCCAGCATGGGTTGCAGCTTGCTGGCCTCCAGCACCATTTCACCGCCCTGGCCGAGGCCAATCAAGGCTGTTGCCGCTGCGGCTACGCCACTACGTTGCTGCCAATCGATCACAGCTGTTTGCAAGGCAGGCAAGGCTTGGGCGACGAGCAACGGGCGGTTGACCTCGTCCACACCGGTAGTTGAAAACCACTCAAAGCCTTTGGGCGTAGAAGCTGGCGTATCGGCTTGCAGCGACACGATGGTGGCCTGCGGAAAAGTCTCGCACAGCCGTTCGCCCAAAGGCAGCATCGACGCGGCGTCGTCTCCGGCAGCATGGCACAACACAATCAGTTGCGCAGCTTGCTCGGGGGGTTCCTGGATGACAAGTGAAAGATCGGGCATGGCGCTGGGCTCTAGGGGTTATCGACCGGAGATTGTCCGTCAATGTAAAACCAGCGGCCCTGTTCGCGCACAAAGCGGCTCAGCTCGTGCATGCGCTCGGCGCGGCCATTGACCTTGCAACGGGCGACAAACTCCACCACGCCCGCGTCCCCGGTTTGATCAGCATGCAGCACCTCCAACCCCAGCCATTTGATGGGCTGCAGTTCCAGGTCTCCCGGCGCGGTGGATGGGTGCCAGGTGGCCACCAGATAGTCGATTAAGCCCAGCACATAGGCGCTGTAGCGCGAGCGCATCAATGCCTCAGGGGTGGGCGCGTGGACGCCTGCCGCTAGGCCCTTGTGCCATTGGCCGCAACACTCTGTCAGTTCCAGCCCGCTACCGCAAGGGCACTCCATTTTTCTCACAACAGCATCGCTTCCATGGTTTGTTCGTGGTTCTGGCAACTGTACGGCATGTGTGCAGTGTTCCAACGCTGACAGGCCGACCACTACAATTTGAAAACATGAGCACACAGCGCAGCGGGTTCAGAAAAATCATAGGCAGCCGGCATTTCGCGGGCCTGCTGGGTGGTGGCGTGTTGTTGTTGGTGACCACCCTGTGCGGAACTCTGGGCTACCACTATCTGGGCCGCCCAGTTGCGACATGGATCGACAGCTTCTACATGACCTTCATCACCATCGCCACCATTGGCTTTGGTGAGACGGTGGACCTGAGCCATCACCCCATGGGTCGGCTGTTTACCGTGTTCATTGCCACGGTGGGCATTGCAACTTTGAGCTACCTGTTTTCCAAGCTGGTAGCGCTTTTGATTGACGCCGATCTCAACGCCGACCTCCGAAAGAAACGCATGGACAAACACATTGCCGCCCTCAAGGGCCACTACATCGTATGCGGCATGGGCCGCGTCGGGTCTAACGTGGCCAGTGAGTTGGTCAAGACACGGCGCGCATTCGTGGTCATCGAAAGCGACCGTGCTGCGCTGGACGCGTGGCTGGAGCGCCACCCTAGCTCGCTCTACCTCCACGAAGACGCCGCCGATGATTCCGCCTTGCAGCGGGCCGGGCTTGCCCATGCTGCAGGCGTGTTTGCCGTAACCGGCGACGACAGCCACAACCTGATGGTGGCGCTGTCGGTCAAGCTGCTCAACCCTAAAGCGCGGGTGGTGGTGCGTTTGCATGACATCCGCAATGCCAACAAGGCCAAGCGCGCTGGCGCTGACGAAATCGTGTCGCCCGACTTTACCGGGGGCATGCGTATCGCGTCCGCCATGGTGCGCCCGCACGTGGTCAACTTCATGGACCAAATGCTGCATTCCGACGATGGCCTTCGGGTAGAAGAAGTCACCGTTCCGGTGGGCTTTGCCAGCACACCCCTGGCCAAGCTGTTGCCCAAATCCAAAGACTACCTGCTGATGGCGACCCACGCCAACGGCCAGTGGGTTTTCAACCCGTCGGACGACCACCCCATTGCTGCAGGCACCGCACTGGTGTTCATGGGCAACTCCGATGGACGGGCCCAGGTGGAGAAATTGCTGCAGGCTTAACGCTTATGCTTTCCTAACGGGCAAGGGGGAAACATGCTGTTGTCTTTACTACAGCGATGTTTATATGAACCCCCTTCTCATTCCCGTTGCCATGCTGGTCGTGGTTTTTATTGTTGCGGGCTTCCGCATTGCCAACCAATACCAACGCGCCGTGGTGTTCCGGCTCGGGCGCTTATTGGGTGTGCGGGGGCCGGGCCTGTACTGGATCATTCCGCTGATCGAATGGCAAAGGATGGTGGACATCCGTACCATCACCACCTCGGTCGACAAACAAGAAACCATCACCAAAGACAACGTTCCAGTCAAAGTGACCGTGGTCATTTGGTATTCCGTGACCGACCCTGAACGCTCGGTCATCGAGGTGGTCGATGTGAGTGGATCGGTCGTGCAAGTGGCGCTGACCTCCATGCGCAATGTGATTGGCCGCCACACGCTGGACGACGTGCTCAAGGAACAGGAGCGGCTCGGCACCGACATGCGCAAAGTGATCGATACGGCCACCGAACCCTGGGGCGTCAAAGTGACCCGGGTCGAGATGCGCAACGTGGAGATCCCTGAATCCATGCAACGTGCGATGGCGCAAGAGGCCGAAGCATTGCGCGAAAAGCGTGCCCGCATCATCAAGGCCGAGGCCGAACTGGAAGCGGCCATGAAGCTGCGCGAGGCCGCCAAGCTGATCATGGAAAACCCCGCCGGCCTGGAGCTGCGGCGCATGCAAATGATCACCGAAGTGGGTGCCGAGCAAAACACCACCACCATCATCATGATGCCCAGCGAGTTTGTGTCCATGGCCAAGGGCATTGCCGATTGGACGAGCAAGCAGGGCATGCAGGCCACACAATGAGGCCTGCCCACACGTTCAAAGCATTAGCTTCACAACAGGCAAGGCCATGCAACAAATTTCGTCCAAATCGCAGTTCTTCAGCAAGCGGGTTTTCCCAATAATTTGGTTTGGCTTTCTGGGATTTATGATGTATCAAGCTGTCGCGTGGGGCGCTTTTAAAGCGGACCCTATGTCACTGATCATGCCCTGCGCCATGGCCGTCTTCGGTTTTTTTCTCATGAAGAAACTGGTTTGGGATCTTATGGACACGGTCTATGACTGTGGGGACTACCTCTTGGTCATCAAACGCGGAGAAGAAGACAAACTCCTGCTATCCAACATCATGAATGTGAGCGCATCCACCCACACCAACCCGCCGCGCATAACGCTGCGCTTGGTCCGGCCGGGGAAGTTCGGCGCTGAAATCGCATTCTCGCCAGCAACCCGATTCACGCTGAATCCATTTGCAAAGAATGCGGTGGCTGAGAATTTGATGGCACGGGTCGATCAGGCGCGCTTGACACGAGAGCGCTAGATCGGACGGTCGCTGACGGTGCTAACCTCACGCCTCCCTATGCGTCTCCCGCCCTTACTCAGCTCCCCTTTCGGCTCGCTGCTGCTCAGTGATTCGCTGATGCTGCTCGCGGTCATGGTCGGCCACGTAACGATTCCGTGGTTGATCGCACAAAACGGCGGCGCGCCTGACCTTGCGCGCTATGGGGCTACCACGGCCATGATGGCGATTGTGGCCATGCCCTTGCTGTCGCCGTTGGGAGACCGCCATTCCAAGCGCTGGCTGATCACGGCAGCTTTGGCAGCCTTTGCGGCCTCGGCGGCGCTTTTGGCGTGGTGGGTCGGGTCCCACGGGTACCGACTGAACGCCCTGCTGGCGATACAGGTGGTACCTGTGATGGCAATGGCCATCGTCCAACCGGCCAGTACCAGCTTCGTGACCGAAATTGTCCCAACGGCAGAACTGACACGGGCGGTCAGTTGGCAACAGACTGCGCAATCGTTGGGGCGCCTGGCCGGTCCGGCACTCGGTGGCATGGCCTTGGCGATAGCGGGCACGGCGGCAACGCTTTGGCTTTACGCCGCGTTGCTACTGTTGGCCACAGCGTTTGCAATGCGCTTGCCCAGCGGGAATGCGCTGCCAAAGCCCGCAAGGGCGACCGGCTGGTGGACCGACATCCATGCAGGGCTGCGGGCCAACTGGCTCGTTCCGATTGAGCGTGGGTGGATGGCCGCCAATTTTTTGTCGTGGTTGTTTTTGTTTCCGGCATTCACGATGTTGGTGCCGTTGAAAGTGCTCTCGCTCAATCTCTCGGCAATCTGGCTGGGGCTATGCGAAGCTGCACTGGCCCTCGGTATGTTGGCCGGTGCGCTAGGCTTGTCACGCTGGTGGATGGGTCGCTATGGGCGGTTCAACACGCGGGTTTTTTGCGCGGCATTACAGGGCGTCGGCTTGGCGGTGGCGGGCATCACCACCATACCGGCAGTGTTGGTAGCGGCGTTTGCTTTCGTGGGTATGGCCAACTCGGCCATGGTTCTGGTTGGACAAACCCATCGCACATTGGCGCGCCCCATTGCGTTTCGCGCGCGGATGTCAGCCGGCTCGATAATGACCTCGCAAATTGCGGCTTCTTTAGGGCCGGTGCTGGCCGGCACAGCGCTACTCCACTGGCCTATAGCAGGTGTTTACACCGCATTCGGTTTGATGGGCGGGTTGGCGGCTCTGTCCATTGCTCTGGTTCCGGGGTTTCGTGCGCTGATGGCATTGGAGCACCACGAGGTGGAAGGCTGGTACGGGGTTGCCTACCCGAAGGCATTCACCTAAAAAAAAGCCCACACCGAACAAGCGGCGTGGGCTTTGGAGGCCAAAACTCTGCTAATTATTTGGCGACAACGCGCACCATTTCAAGACACTTGTTGGAGTAACCCCATTCGTTGTCGTACCAGCTAATGAGTTTGACGAACGTACCATCCAGCGCAATGCTGGCGTCTGCGTCAAACACGCTGGTGCAGGTCTCGCCGCGGAAATCGGTGGCAACGACCTTGTCTTCGGTGTAACCCAGAACGCCCTTGAGTGCGCCTTGGGACTGGGCCTTGATTTCGGCACAAATCTCAGCCATCGTGGCGGGGCTGTTGAGCTCACAGGTCAAATCAACGACGGAAACATCGCTGGTCGGTACGCGGAAAGACATGCCGGTGAGCTTTTTGTTCAACTCAGGAATGACAACGCCCACGGCCTTGGCAGCGCCCGTGCTGGAGGGGATGATGTTTTCCAAAATGCCGCGGCCGCCGCGCCAGTCTTTGTTGCTGGGGCCGTCCACGGTCTTTTGGGTAGCAGTTGCCGCGTGCACGGTGGTCATCAAGCCGCGCTTGATGCCCCATTTGTCGTTCACTACCTTGGCCAAGGGTGCCAGGCAGTTGGTGGTGCAGGAGGCGTTGGAGATAATCGCTTCGCCCTTGTAGGTCTTGTGATTGACGCCAAAGACAAACATCGGCGTGTCGTCTTTCGATGGTGCAGAGAAGATCACTTTCTTTGCGCCGGCGGCCA